>JBGCDC010000418.1:0-9883 GCA_045105055.1 Phycisphaeraceae bacterium
GACGATGGCTACCTCTTTATCACCGGCCGAAAGAAAGAGATGCTCATCGTCGGCGGCGAGAACGTCTTCCCGCGAGAGATCGAAGAAGTCCTCAACATGCACCCGTCCGTTAGGGCCTCGGCCGTCGTCGGTAAACCCGACGACATGCGCGGCGAAATCCCGATCGCGTTTGTCGAACTCGAAGAAGACGCCACCTTCGACGACAAAGAACTCCGCAACTTCGTCCGCGACAAAATCGCTCAATTCAAAGTCCCCCGCGAGATCCGACAGATCGACGCACTACCCAGAAACCCAACGGGCAAGATTTTGCGTAGAGAGTTAAAGGTTTGAGGTTTTCATAGCTCCGTGGCGGAAGCCCGGAGCCGAGAAGTAAAAGTATTTGAGATTGAGATGTTGCATTCTTTTTGATGCAGATCGCCGCATCGTTCGCCGTGGTGGTTCGGCAATCGCGGCTCCGGGCTTCCGCCACGGAGCTATGAACTCGTATCATCACGCTTAAACACTTTCACTACGCCACCCTCTAGCAAGTGTTTGGGCAGGTAAGTGGTCAACAAATAGTTGAGATGCTCGTGATCATCTACTGGCGTGCAATCACATCCGCGTGAGAACCAGCGGTTGCCCGTCGTGCCGTCTTCTTTAGATAGAAGTAAAGCAAGGATATTCTTGACCTTCGCCGAAATGGTATTCGCTTGGGCGAGAGGCTCGGCGACAGTTTTGATGATTGCTTCTTGACCGAACCAGCTAACAACGAGGTGAACGTGCGTGGCGGTGCAGGAAGCGGCATGAAGTTGGATGTCTCGCCGCGCGGTGATGTCGGGAAGCTCGGCGATGATGAATTGTTTTTGATGCGCAGTGAAGCGGTGCGGCGGTTCGTTGGCGAATTTTGAACGGCGGTACGCCAAGTCTGGATCGGGTTGTTTTACGCCGTGTTCGCCGCGCTGGTAATAACCATCAGGATTGTCTTCACTCCATGAGCGATAGGCATGCAAGGTGATCATAAATACCGGCATATCAAAATTGTACGACTCGATAGCTCCCGGCGGAAGCCAGGAGCCGCGATAAAAAAGGACCACGGCGATCGATGCGCCAGGGATGACGAGATGTGTGGCAGGCACAACGATCCATGCGGATCGATTCATTACAAAACGACGCTGCGGCTACAAGTTTTGATGTGCATCGAGCGCCGTGGTCGTCGCGCATTGAGCGCCGTGGTCGCTTGACATCTCGGCTCCTGGCTTCCGCCCGGAGTTATGAAAGATTGACACGTCAGTCGTGCGTCTTGGCTGCGCCGTCGCCGCCGACTTTTTTGTCGAGCATGATGAAGCCGAGCCAGCCGATGATCGCGAAGGCGAGGGTGATGGCGAAGACCCAGTAGCCGATGCCGGACCATGCGGGGAGATTGATGCCGAGCAGATTGAACTCTTTAAAACCTGCATAAAGCAGGATGCCGAGGAACGGGGCGAGGAAGCCGCGGACGCCGGTGAGGGTTTGGTGGATGGCCATGTAGGTTGCGGCGACGTGGCGGTCGGCGAAGTCGTGATGGCCTAGTTGCCAGGCCAATCGCCCGCCGCCGAACAACAAGCCCTGTCCGATACGCGGGATGAGGATCAGCAGCAATAACCACTCGAAGCCGATGCCTTGTGTCGCGGCGAAGACAGCGATAAACGCGGTGGCTTGCGTGAAGATCCAAGTTAGGCCGTGGCGGGTGCGGAAGCGCGTTACGTGGACTTTGTCGAGGTAGTTGGCCCAGAAGGGAATCGACAGCGCGACGAAGAGTTGGACCGCGGCTTCGGTAAGGATAAAGCCGACAAGGAATCGGCCAAGCCCCAGCGAGGATGAGCCGAGCGTCCAGTCATCGGGCAGTTGGCTGAGTTGTTGCGTGATGAACGCGATGATCACGGTGTTGCCCGCCATCGTGGCGACGCCTGCAAAAAACTGCCAGACCATATAGCTGCGAAAGTGGTGATCGGTGCGCAGGATGTGCAGCGATGAAACTCGCGTGGTTGGCGTCGCGCGATCGTTAATAGCGAGCGCCGCATTGCGTTCTTCTTTAAGCAACGTGCGTTCGCGACGAACACGCAGACCCGCATAACTGATCACCCCGACGATGCCGACGAGTGCTGCGGCGAGGTAGACCGCCTTAAAGAGCAGGGGATCAAAGCCAACGACGGTGTTGATCGACTCGGCCGTGCCAGTGGCTTCCGTAACGAGCTGCGGATCAAGCTCGGCCGCATCGTCACGGTTGTTCGCATCAAAGAGTTTGCCCGCGATCAAAGGCAGCAGCGCGAGCATGCAAGTATTCAGCAGCATCAGTCGGCCGGTGATACGCGAACGGTTGTGCCGAGGGTAGTTAGCCCGCCAGATGACCGTGCGGATGGTCGTGACGCCCGCGATGAAACAACGCGTCACGACGTAGAGCGCGACGAACAAGGTGGCACTACTCGCTTGAATCGGCAGCAGCGCCATCATCGCAACCAAGACAAGAAACAGCGATTGCAAAACCGCGACGGTGACGGCCTTGCGTCGGCCGTTGGCGAGCTTGGCCCAGATCGTCGAGGTCGCGTTAGCAAACATCGGCGCCGCGGTGATCGTCGCCACACCCATCGGGCCGACGCCAAACAACAGCGTGCCGATGACGCTGATGACGCCCGCCTGAAGCATTGCCAGCGGGAACGTGAAGCTGAGTTCGCCAGTTAATTCGCGTGCATAAGCCCGCCGAACAAAAGCGGATTGAGCCGAGGGTGCGAAAGAGCTGAGGTACGACAACACGGGCATGGAGCGGAGATCGTAGGCGCTCGCAGCGCGGCTGTCTTTTTAGGCCGCGCTTTGACGCTTACCGCGTCGCTTTGTTTTTCGCTCGGCGTGGTGCTGTTCGTACCACTGCACAAGCTGCGCAAGGCCATCGCGGACCGAAGTCTGAGGGTTGTAACCCAGCAGCGCCCTTGCCTTATCGATATTCGCGAACGTCACCGCAGGCTCACTCGCAGGCGCGTCGGGACATTCGAGGATCGCCTTTTTGCCGATGAGCTCTTCGAGGGTGCGAACAAAGTCGGCCATGAGCACTGGCTCACCCCTGCCAAGATTAATGATCTCGTAGCCCAACGGCTTATCGATCGCGCGGACAACACCGTCAACGATATCGTCGACATAGGTCCAGTCGCGTTGCATCTGTCCGCTATTGAAGAGGGTGACTGTCTCGCCGCGCGTGATTCGGTCGGTGACCATGAAGGGCATCATGTCCGGGCGCGGCCTTGGGCCATAGACGCTGAAAAATCGCAGCGCGGTGAAGTTGAGCCCGTGCAGGTTGTGGTAGGTGTAGCCCATCAGCTCGATCGCTTTTTTGGAAGCGGGGTAAGCCGAGAGCGGAGTGTTGGACGGGTCGGTCTCGGTGAAGGGTAGCTGCGTGGTGTGGCCGTAGGCGCTGGACGTCGAGGCGAAGACGAAGTTGTCTGTGCCATGCGCGGCCGCGGCCTCGAGGACGTTGACGCTGCCGGTGATATTGACGTCGATGTAGAGCGGCGTTCGGCCGATGGCATAGCGAACATTCGCCATCGCGGCGAGATGCGCCACCGCAGAGGGCTTGTGATCCCCGAAGATCTGCATCATCGCCTGCGCGTCGCGGATATCCGTCTCGTAAAGCGTAAACCGATCGTGATCAGCAAAGCCCGCGACGTTGTCCCGTTTCTGCTGAACGCTGTAGTAGTCGTTGAAATTATCGATACCGACGACGCTACGCCCCTGGGCCAGCAGCACCTCAGCCAAATGCGAGCCAACCAACCCGGCGACGCCGGTGATAAGGACAAGCGATCTTTGCTGTTCAGAAGAAGGTGTCATGGCCTTTGTTTATCGACCAGCACACATCAATACACCCAGATTATTCGGCAGGTTCATCTTTCTGAGCTTCGCCTTGCGCGATGTTTTGACGGGTCTCGCCAATCGACATTTCGAAAACCGAGAGCAAGACCTTGCTTTGCATCCGCATCATCGATCCGAAGACGATCAGCACGCACGAGTGGAAACCCAGCGCGATCGATCCCACGACATCCGTCAATTGACCGCTCGTCAGGCCACTTAGCCCAACAAAAAACCAGATGATCGCCGTGAGGATCCCTAAGGCTCCGATGATGAGCGCGACCATCGCAAAGAAGGCGCTGGTGTTGTCGTATCGCTTCGCGTCGGCGGTCCACATCGGTTTTTCGTAGCGGTTCTTCATGGTGTGGTCTTCGATGGGATGTGGTGATGGGAAGAGAGAATAGAGATGATACGCCCTACATAGCACCGGGCGGAAGCCAGGTGCCGGGACGTCAAATGAATTTATGTATGTATCGCTGCAACGATCGGCGTGGTTCGTTGCGCATTGATCCCACGGCATTGCTGTCGCAACGCCATGGGCTTACGCCTAATCGTTTGGTTTGTCTTTTTGCATTGCTGCAATGTGCATTCGATTCACACTCGTCATCATCTCAAAGTTTGCGCAAACAACACTACTCAACCCTCGCATCATTGCCCCGAACACAATCAACATCACTGACTGGAGGCCCAAGACGATTGCTGAAAAGATCCCTGACCATCCACCAGCTTCACCCTCAACAATAAAGATGACCGAAAAAATGAACCAACCAAACGCAAACAACATCCCCATCAAGCCAAAGAAGGTTGCGAATTCACTGAACTTCGATGCGTTAGCCGTGTAGGCCTTGGCTTCATCAAGCCACTACGTTTTTCGTAGAACTGGGTCATTATAGGTTTCCCAGGATTACTTATTCCTGATCATCATCCACCATCATAAACTTCACCTCGGCCTCGGCGGCGAGCTCTTCGCCGACGTAGGCTCGGCAGCGCATGTGTGCGATGCGTGCGCGGATCTTGACTGACTCTGCTTCGAGGAAGAGTTGGTCGCCGGGTGTGACGGGCTTGCGGAGCTTGACGCGGTCCAGCGACAACAACACAGGCAGCTTGCCGACCTGTGCGAGCGATTGGCCGATGAGCACGCCGGAGAGTTGGGCCATGGCTTCGACGATGAGGACACCGGGCATGATCGGGGTGTTGGGATAGTGGCCTTGGAAGAACGGCTCGTTAATCGTCACGTTCTTCACGCCTACCGCGCGGCGGTCGCCGTCGATCTGAAGCACGCGGTCCACCAGCAGCATCGGGTAGCGGTGGGGCATCATGCGGAATAGCCCGCGGATGTCGATCGACTCCGCACTCTTACCCATGCCTAGGTCGTTGAAGGTCTGCTTGCGGTGCTGAGCGATGAGTCGCTTGACGAGGAGTTGGTTCAGCGCGTGGCCGGACTTGTACGCGACGATTCGGCCTTTAATTGGCGCACCAAGCAGGTACAAATCGCCGATGAGGTCGAGCATCTTGTGGCGGACCGGCTCGTCGCTAAAGCGGAACTCGTTGTTGCCCATCGGCTTGCCGTTGGTGCCAATGACCAGCATCTCGTCTTCGGTCAGGTGCGGAAACATGCCCGCGGCCTTGGCCTGCTGCGCTTCATCTTCAGTTGAAAAGGTGCGCGACGGGGCGATCTGCTTTTTGTAATCATCGCGATTGAAGTCAAAGCTCACCAGCTGTCGGCCGATCGGCCCTTCGCCATAGTCGAGCTCGTACAACAGTGTCATCTCCGGCTCGTCGCTCGGCGTCGCGGCAACCACCGAATCACCATCGCGGATGATGATTGGCTCGGTGATGATCAAGGGCTTACGCGGCTGATCGTTGTCCTTACGGCCCGCTGATTCGAGCGCTTCGTAAAACGGCAGCGATGAGCCATCCATGATCGGCAGCTCTGGGCCGTCGACCTCGATCAGCAGATTGTCCAGACGCAGTGCCGAGGCCGCGGACATCAGGTGCTCAACGGTGTCGACGCTCGCGTCGCCTTGCTTGATAGAGGTTCGGCGGGCACGCTTAACGACGCGCGAGACCAGCGCGGGGATCGGCGTGTTGTCTAGGTCGGTGCGGACGAAGACGATGCCGTGATTCGCCGGGGCAGGCTTGATCGACAGCGTGACGACCTGCGGGTTGAAGAGCCCGGGGCCTGAGATCGTGACCGGTTTTTCGATGGTCTGCTGCGGTTGCATAGGGTGGGGAGTTGGGGATTAGGGGTGGGGTCTGATCGCTGGCTTCTGACGCCTGGCTTGCGCGACCTAGAGGTCTTTCAGGATCTTATTGACCTTCTTCATCATGTCAGGGAGCTTGCGTACAGCCATCTCTTCGCGGAACTTCGTTTTAGTTGGCCCGGCGGGGTAGCCGACCCATGCTTCGCCATCGGGCATGTCGTTGATAACAGCGGCTCCGCCAGCGATCTGACATCCACGACCAACGTGCACGTGGTCTTTAACCATGGACTTGCCGCCGATGAGCGTGCCGTCGCCGATGGTGCACGACCCTGCGACACCGACGCAGCCGGCGATGATGACCATGTTGCCGATGCGGCTGTTGTGGCCGATCTGTACGAGGTTGTCGAACTTGCAGTGGTCGCCGATGACGGTGGCGTCGAACTTAGCGCGGTCGATGGTGGAGTTCGCGCCGATTTCGCAGTCGCTGCCGATGCGTACGGTGCCGATCTGCGGGATCTTGACGACCTTAGGCGATCCGCTGGAGGTATCGACGCGGTAGCCAAAGCCGTCGGTGCCGATGACAACGCCGGCGTGCAGGATGGTGCGTTCGCCGATCGTACAGCGTTCGCGGACGACGACGTTGGTCCAGAACTCACAGCCGCTACCAATCGAGGTGTCGTCGTAGATCGTGACGCCGGCGTGGAGCGTGACGTTATCACCAAGCGTGACGCCGGGCTTGATCACGCAGTTGGGTCCGATTCGGCAGTTGTCGCCGATGGTCGCAGTCTCAGCGATGAGCGTGGACGGGTGGATCCCCTTCGGCGGAACGGGGATCGGCGGGGCGTAGGCCTCGAGCACCGTGGCCATGGCGAGGTCCGCGTTATCAACGATGATCAATGCCTTGCCATCGCCCGGCTCGAGCTTGACATCCTTAGCGACCAGCGCAGCGGAGGCATCAGAGCCCGCCCACTTGGTGGCGTAGTGCGCCGTGCCGATGAACGTCAGGTCGCCGGGCTTGGCGTAGTCGAGGTCGGCGAGCGCGGTGATCTCGATGTCGCCGGGGCCGATGAGTTGGCCGCCAACCATCTCGGCGATCGCTTGGGTCGTATGGGGCACCAGCGTTTCCTTGCTCAGGCTAAAGGTGATCTCGGGAGGGCGGGGCTCCTGCCGATTCCGTTAAAGCTTACTTGGCTTAGCGGTTAAGGTGATCCAAGTTGAGCTTCTCGAGCACGACCGCGGTCAGGTTGATCTTCTCGGAGCGATACACAACTCGGCGGTTGCCGATGACCTGCACGAGCTGTTCGGGGTTGAGCTGATCGAAGTCAGGCGAAGGCGTGTCGAAGAGGACAAGGTCATAGCCTTCACGCGACGCGATCACAGCGACAGCCTGATCAATCTCGCCATAGAGCTCGATGAGGAAGGTTCGCTGGTCACGCAGCATGTTCTGCTGCTCAATCTGTTGCCAGGCTTGGAACTCGTACAGGGCCTTGGTGATCTCGCGTTCTTTCTTTTGTCGCTCAGCAGTGGTCGCTGCGAGGTCGAGGTCTTGACGCAGTTGGTTGATCTTCGTCTCGCGGTCTTTCTGCTCTTGACGCAGCTTGACCTGGCGCTTTTGAACGCTGGCTTGGAAGTCTTGATTCTTCTGGGACTTAGCGATCAGCTCCGCGACATTCACCACGGCAACCGCAGTCCTCGCGGCCTTAGGCTGGTTCTGTGCTTCCAAGGGCTGGCTCTGGAAACCCAGGTAACCCATCCCCAAAGCGACAGCGGCGAGCAGGCAAATCAGCTTGGCGTGTTGACGAATCATCGGTCGGTTCCTTCCCGCGAGCGGGGCTGTGGTTAAATAATCTTCGTATTGAAACGAGCCGTACAGTTTAGCAGACGGCCGTCGCGCTAGCGGCGCAACACACCTATCGACAACACGAGCCCAAATCAAAAAATCAAAAATCCGAGGCCCCAGCGCCCGGGCCCGGCCTACGCCTGCGACATCGCCAGCTTCGTGAACACCAACACGTCATACAACGCATGAACCGCGACAACGATCCCGAAGCCCCGCGTCAGATAGATCGCCGCAAAATACACCCCCGCGACCGTGTAAAACAGCATTTTGATCGGCGTGAACGGGTTGTGATCGCCCATAAAGTGGACTAGTGCAAAGCCCAGCGAGCTAATCACGACCGCAGAGATCACGCAGACCTCCTCGGGCAGCGACAGCAGGTCCTTCGTAATCGCATGGATCGCCGCGATCGCGATCAAGCGAAAAACCAGTTCCTCATAGACCCCCGCACCGATCGCGATCACCATGTCCCGCCGCCAAATCCCCCAGTCCACCGTATCGAACGACGCCGCCGGCGCAGGCTCACGCAGCAACACCGTCATCAACACGAACAAAGGCAACGCAAGCACCAACGACTCACCCCACATCACCGGGTACAACTTCGGCTCGGGCAGCCAAGGGTCCTTTTTCCCTACAAAGTGCATCCCAAGCAACGCCCCAACCACCGCGATCCCCGGCAGATGCACCCCCGTCACCCCAAACAACGCAAAAAACTGCCCTAGCAAACGCGTCGCCGTGAGCTGCTGATCGGTCAACAGCGTCAACGCCCCGATCTCATAGATCACCAGCAGCGGCAGCAAAAAATACAGCGACTGCAGCGGCCACTTGGAGCGGTCCCAGTAGGTTGTAATGGAGTTTTGCTGGTTAATAGCGCAGTCCCTGAGCGATAGCGGTCAGCCATTGGTCTTTAGCTTAGCAAGCCCGTCTTGAGCGAACGGCTCATGGCAACCACTAAAAGCTTAGTACGTCAGCACCGCGTGAGCCTGACCAAAGCGGTCCAGCTTCGCTCGGCCCTCAAGAAACGACAACTCAATCAACACCGTCACACCAACAATGTCCCCGCCCAGCTTCTTCACCAACTCGCAGCAGGCCTCCATCGTCCCGCCCGTCGCGAGCAGGTCATCGACCATCAGCACCTTTTGGCCCGGCGCGACCGCATCAGTATGGATCTCTAACTTGTCGGTGCCGTACTCAAGGTCGTACTCCATCGAGTGCGTGTCGTAAGGCAGCTTGCCGGGCTTACGGATCGGCACGAAGCCCGCGGACAACGCCTGGGCGATCGCTGTACCAAAGATAAACCCACGCGACTCGGCACCGCAAACCAGCTCGATACCCTTGCCCCGGTACGGGTTGGCCATCTGCTCGACCGCCATCGCCAAGCCCGCCGGGTTCTTCAGCAGCGGGGCGATGTCCTTAAACACAATGCCTGGCTTAGGGTAGTCAGCAACGTCACGAATCAGAGTGTGGAGGTCCATGGGTCTTAGGTGTTAGGGGTTGGGTTTTGGAGAAAGCAGCCAGATGCTTGACTGACCGTTTCAGTTGTACCATGTTCGGTTAAGCATGGTGTTGAGGAACAAACAAACTTGCCGATGCTTCAGAGGGTTACGAAGCTATTGAGCGATCGTGCCCCTCACACCAAAACCTCACACCCAAAACCCAAAACCCACTCATGGACGCATTTCAAATCAACGGCGGCAAGCCACTGCGCGGCACCGTCCGCATCAACGGCTCAAAAAACGCCTCGCTCCCGCTCATGGCCGCGTCCCTGCTCACCACCGAGCCGGTCACCTTGCACGGCGTACCCGACCTCTCAGACATCCGGGCCATGCAAGAACTACTCGCCTCACTCGGCATGTCGTTCAGCAGCACCGACGCCACGAAACCCGCCGCCACGCCAGCCCCACCGATCCCCGACTCACCCGAAAAGATCGACCGCAACTACTCGGGCCTCTCCGAACTCATTAAATCCAAAGCCCCCTCGACCACACAA
>JBGCDC010000419.1:0-3723 GCA_045105055.1 Phycisphaeraceae bacterium
CCGGAGAGTGTCGTGCTCGGTTGGCCCAGTTGGACGTAGCTCAGGCCGACGTCATTGAGCGCGGTGAGCAATCGCTTCACATCCGCAAAGCTATCAAAGAACACAAGCGCCTCTTCGATGGTCATGTCCAAGACATCGCTGATGTTCTTGCCGCGATACGTGATCTCGAGCGTCTCGCGGTTATAGCGTTTTCCCTTACAGACATCGCACTCAACGAAGACGTCAGGCAAGAAGTGCATCTCGATTTTTTTCGTACCCTGGCCTTGGCACGCTTCGCATCGGCCGCCTTTAACGTTGAAGCTGAATCGGCCGGGCTTATAGCCGCGGATCTTTGATTCCTTCGTCTTGGTAAAAAGATCGCGGATCATGTCGAACACGCCGGTATACGTCGCGGGGTTACTGCGCGGCGTTCGGCCGATGGGCGATTGATCGACCTCGATGATGCGGTCAATATTAGTCCAGCCGGTGAGCTTGTCATGCAAGCCGGGCTTAACGCGCGAGCCAAGCAGCGCTTTTTTAGCAGCCTTGAGCAGCACCTGATTGACGAGTGTTGACTTGCCGCTGCCCGAGACGCCAGTGACGGTGACGATCCCACCAAGGGGAAAATCGACATCGACGTTCTTAAGGTTGTTGTGGCGTGCCCCTTTGATTTTGAGACATTTTTTATGATCAAGCTTGCGTCGCTCATCAGGGACGGCGACGCTTTCGTCGCCACGCAAGAACTTTGCGGTGAGTGAATTTTTATCGCGCTTGACCTTTTTGAGTGGACCGTGCGCGACGACTTCGCCGCCGTGCTTACCTGGGCCCGGACCGATATCGATGAGGTAATCTGAAGCGTTGATCGTGTCTTCGTCATGCTCGACAACGAGGACGGTGTTGCCGATATTCGTGAGGTGGCGGAGGGTCTTGATGAGTCGCGCATTATCGCGCTGGTGCAAGCCGATCGTCGGCTCATCTAACACATAGCAGCAACCAACCAGCCCACTGCCGACCTGCGTAGCGAGGCGGATGCGTTGCGACTCGCCGCCCGACAATGAGCCGGTGTTTCGCGAGAGGTTGAGATAGCCCAACCCGACACTGAGCATAAAGCCCAGCCGCGCACGGATCTCTTTAAGGATCGGCTCGGCGATCTGAGTTTGTTCCTTGCTAAGTTTCAGCGACGCGAAGAACTCGGCGGCGTCCTCGATCGTCATCGATGTCACATCGTGGATGTTTGATCGTTTAAGTGTTTTACCCTTACCCGATTCAAGGAAGACATTCAGCGCCGCGGGGCGCAATCGTGCCCTCCCACACTTTTCGCAACTTGATTCGCTCAAGTAGTTTGATAGCCGATGCTTCACAAACTCCGAGTCGGTCGATTCAAAACGCCTTTGCAAATTAGGTACGACGCCCTCAAAGGAGCTGCCGTATTTGGTTTCATCTCGCTCAGTCGTGCCGTGCATCAAGATGCGTTTAATAGGTTTGCCGAGCGATTTGTAGGAAGTGCCAGCATCAACATCGAAAGCGCTGCAAAACTTTTTGATCAAGCGGTTATAGAAGATGTTCATCCGCTTGCCGTTCTTACGCCAAGGCTCAATCGCACCCTCGGTCAGCGACAACGTTTCATCAGAGATCACAAGGTCTTCATCGAATTCAAAAACCGTGCCCAGACCCGAGCAAGCCGAGCACGCGCCATACGGCGAGTTGAACGAAAACAGCCTGGGCTCAAGGTCTTCCAGCGCATATTCCGGGTGTTCCGAGCAGGCGTAGTTTTCGCTAAAGAGTGCGTCGGTATAGGGAAGGCTTGTAGCCTGAGACTTAAGGCTTGGCGCTTGAGATGCGATGACAACGAGACCGTCAGCTAGTTTGAGTGAGAGCTCAACCGCGTCGGCGACTCTCGTTCTTAACGCATCCGGCTCAGGCTGTTCACCTCCCTCCGACTCCTGACTCCCTATTCCTCCCGAGTCCCTAACCACAATCCTGTCCACCACCGCCTCGATCGTGTGCTTCTGATATCGCTGCTTCTGCGTAGTAAACGGCGTACCCGCCTTCTTACTGGTGACATCGCGGAGGTCTAGGATCTCACCATCAACGCGGGCCCGCACAAAGCCCTGACGGATCATGCCCTCGAAGACTTCTTTGTGGTGGCCCTTCTTGCCACGGATGATCGGCGCGAGCACCATTAGCCGCGTGCCTTCAGCAAGGTCCATGACATGGTCGATGATCATGGTCGCGGACTGCGACTCGATCGGCTTACCACAGAGCTTTTTGCCCTTCGCATCAACATGCCAACAGCGTGGTTGGCCTGCCCGTGCAAAAAGTAGCCGCAGATAGTCGTAGATCTCGGTCGTGGTTGCGACGGTCGATCGCGGGTTATGCGAAGCGCTACGCTGCTCGATGGCGATCGTAGGCGGGAGCCCCTCAATCGATTCAATGTCGGGTTTTTGAAGTTGGTCTAAGAACTGCCGAGCATAAGCCGATAGTGACTCCATGTACTTACGCTGGCCCTCAGCATAAATCGTGTCAAAGGCCAAGGTCGACTTGCCACTACCCGACAACCCAGTAATGACCACGAGCTGGTCGCGCGGGATGTCGAGATCGATGCCTTTGAGATTGTGCTCACGTGCGCCACGAATAGATATTTCAGTCAATGCCATAAGGGCGATTGTAGGCAGTCTCGAACCCGCCGGGTCGGCTAGGATGAAGCAAGTGCAACAAAGATCGCAGACCAACCCGCAAGACGATACAACCGGCCGAGCCGGGGGCGTCATCCTCTTCGACGGCGTCTGCAACATGTGCAACACCAGCGTGAACTACGTCATCGACCACGATCCCGCGAAGTCGTTTCTTTTTGCGTCGTTGCAATCGGAAGTTGGCACTTCTCTCGCCAAGGAACATGGAATTGATGCGAGCGAGTTATCGTCGATGGTTCTTATCGAAGATGGCAGAGCTTACCAGCGATCCACCGCGGCAATACGTGTAGCTAGAAAGCTGAGCGGGCCCGCGAAGTTGCTCTGGCCTTTCATTGTGGTTCCCGCGTTTTTGCGTGATCCGTTCTATCGATTCATCGCCAAGCGACGGTATAAGTGGTTCGGTAAACGCGAAGCGTGTCGGCTGCCGACGGAATCCGATCGGGTTCGATTTTTGTAATTAAAAAACCCACACTCTATAAGCGTGGGCTTTGTGTTGAAATTAAATCGCTCAAGCCTTACAGGCATCCGCTCACTAGAGCGTTGCCGAAGTGTATGGCAGCAGGCCGAGGTAGCGAGCACGCTTGATGGCTTGTGCAACCATGCGTTGCTCGCGGGCGTTCAGAGCAGTTTTCTTTCGGCTCTGAATCTTGCCGTTGGGCGTGAGGAATCGGCGGAGGTCTTCTGACTGCTTGTAGTCGCAGTAGGTCGTGCCGTTGGACGACTTGAAGATGACTTTTTTCGGTGGTGCCGAGCTGAATCCGGTGAACTGGCTCATAAGAGTACTTTCCGTCGTGGATTGGTAGCCCCCCTGCTTGCGGCCAACGTGGCCGATCCGAGGCGGGCGACGGTTATCGAGCAGAGTATTGTAGCCGAACCCCGGCGGCTGGCAACTTGGCTAACAGGCTGCTAAACAATCTGCATTGGTGCTTTGTCCACATCGCTGATCAACCAGTCGATTTTGTCCCCGCCCGCATCGATGATGGCTTGGCGATAGTTTTTGAGGAACGGCCGTTCGGTATTGGTATGACCTGCAAGGATCACGACCTTGCCC
>JBGCDC010000420.1:0-3629 GCA_045105055.1 Phycisphaeraceae bacterium
TCGTCTCACTCACCGCCAGCGCCCTGCCCGCCGACACGCCGCTAGTACTCGCGCCAGCCATGAACGCTGACATGTGGGCCAACCCCATCTGCCAACGCAATCTATCGACGCTGCGCGAACTGCTGCCGAACCTCAGCGAGATCGGCCCCGACAAAGGCTGGCAAGCCTGCCGAACAATCGGCGGCGGACGCATGTCCGAACCCGAAGCAATCCGCGACACGATAGCCGAGCTGCTCAATCACTAAAGCTTTAATCTACGCCGACAGGGCCGCTCCAGCGATACGCAACCAAGCCCTTGAGTTCGCGGATGTAGAGCATGTCGCCGACGATCGCGAGATGGCCCCACGTTTCTTGATCAGAGATCTTGTGCTCACTCAAAATCTTTAGCGTCTCATCCGGCGTCGCATGGATCAATCTCAGCATCCCGTTGTCACCAAGCGTGAGCAGACGATCGCCATTGCGGACCGAAGACCAGTACTCGCCGTATTTTTCTGTCGTCTCCCACGCAGGCTTGCCGGTCTTCAATTCGAGACATCGAACCGTCTTGTCTCGGCCGTGCAGATAAAGGTGGCCTTCAAAAACCATCGGTGAGGACATGTAACCCTCAATCGCGTTGTTCCAGACCAACTTTGCAGCGAGCGTTCCGTCCTCCGCCGCGGTGACGTTAAAGAAGAACGAGCCGCCACCGTAGCTGCTGGTAAAAACATGATTCTCGTCAACCTTCGTAGGCGGCAAGATATTCATCCCACGGAATGCCTTAACACTCTCACGCCAGAGCACATCGCCGGATTCAAGATCAAGCCCCGCAAGCTCGCCACGCGTCTGCACCAGAAGCTGACGCTTACCCGCAACGGTTTCGATCACCGGCGAGGAAAAGTTGCCGCCAATAAAATCGCGCTGGTCGTGCATCGCCCGCCAAATCGTCTTGCCGGTTTTCTTGTCCAGCTTGCATACGGATAAGCCCGCCTGAACATACACAGCGTCCCCGTCAACGAGCGGCGAACAGGCTTGACCAAACTGGGGCTCCCTTGTGCCAAAGCGTTCTTTGAAATCAACACGCCAAACCTCGTCGCCCGTCGCGGCATTCAGGCAGACGAGTTCATCAATCATGCCCATCACGTAGAGGTTCTCGCCGTCAGTTGCGGGAGTTGCTTTGATCCAGCTTCCGTTCCGTCGTGCGAAGAAAGGCACCTTCATCGAGCCGGGCCACGACTTTTCCCAAAGCTGCTCGCCGGTCTTTGCATCAAACGCACGGACCACTTCGGCCTTCGCATCGAGCGTCTCAACCGTAAACACGCGCCCACCCGAAACGATCGGCCCGGGATACCCCTCAGCAAGCTCTACCCGCCAGAGCTGCTTGAGCGTCTGGTCATTCAGCGCGTCAGGCCAGTCAGCACCTTCCACAGTGCCCAACCGATCTGGGCCACGCCACTGCGGCCAATCCGCAGCAACCGAAGCGGTCACCAATAAACATGTGAAAAGAGCTACGAACCTGATCGATCGGATTTGATTTTGCATAGAACAATCGTAGGCTGCCCGCTCAATCAAAACAAGAACGCTCAGCGATCAATCGTCTTTTCGACCTTCCAACCAAACCCTTTCCGGTTGTCGATCCACCGCAGCCACGTCGGCGTGAAGCAGTAAAACAACTGAAGCTTCATCGCTTTGTCATAAGGCGGGCCCGTGACAAACGGGTACTTCGCCGCGTAGAGCCCGTGTGTGTCTTCGAGCTCATCGCTGTCGATAATCTTGGCCGTGCCGCGTAACTGCAGACCGTGGATCATTTCGGGCTGATCCTGATGCGCGTAAATCGTGATCGCCGCCTCATGACTACGCTCAATACTGACCGAATGAGCCGAGGACATGCCACTGACCCAGTAAAGCTTCCAAGCCTTGTCGTGGGCGTATTGAATATTCGCAGCACAAGGGTGTCCATGCGAATCCACCGTCGCAAGCGACGCCGTCTTGCACAAAGCAAGGAAGGTTTCAATCTCTTGATCGAATGAAAATTCAGACATCTTGCTATCACACTACTCGCCGTGTTCCGCGAAAGGTACTTACCGCATCACACCGAAACCTTCGCCGCAATGCGCTCGATCGCCTCGTTCACATTCGCTCGGCTATTAAATGCGCTCAACCTGAAGTAGCCTTCGCCGGATTGACCAAAGCCACTGCCGGGCGTGCCGACGACATGCGCCTCGCTGAGAAGCTTGTCAAAGAAGTCCCAGCTCGTCATGCCGCCGGGCGTCTTGATCCACACGTAAGGCGCGTTGATCCCGCCAGAGCATTCGAGCCCCTGCGCGGTTAGGCCTTCAAGGATCAGCTTCGCGTTGTCGAGGTAGAAGCTGACCAAGCCCTTAACCTGCTCCTGACCGGCTTCGCTATAGACCGCTTCCGCGCCGCGTTGAATGATGTACGAAGCGCCGTTGAACTTGGTGGATTGACGACGGTTCCAGAGGCCGTGCAGCGCGACATCATTGCCGGAGGCGTCTTTGCCCATCAGTTCTTTCGGCACCACCGCAAGGCCGCATCGCGTGCCCGTAAAGCCCGCGTTTTTCGAGAAGCTGCGGAACTCGATCGCACAAGTCTTGGCACCTTCGATCTCGTAGATCGAGTGCGGGATATCGTCTTCAGTGATGAACGCCTCATACGCCGCATCAAACAGAATGACGCTGCCGTTGGCATTGGCGTAATCGACCCACTGCTTCAAGTACGACTTACTCGCCACCGCACCCGTCGGGTTGTTGGGGTAGCAGAGATAGATGAGATCCACTTTCTGGTCGGGGATCTCGGGCGTGAAGTTATTTGCGGCGGTCGCACGCAGGTAAACCAGCCCGCCGTATTCACCCGCTTCGTCTGCCGGCCCCGCATTGCCGCACATCACATTCGTATCGACATAGACCGGATAGACCGGGTCGGTGACCGCGATGGTATTGCCTTGGCCGAAGATATCGAGGATGTTGCCGGTGTCACACTTGCTGCCATCGGAGACAAAGATTTCATCCGCACTGATGTCGCAACCGCGGGCCTTGAAGTCGTGCTCCGCGATCGCGTTGCGCAGCCAGCCGTAGCCTTGCTCCGGGCCGTAGCCATGAAATGCCTCGCGTTTACCCTGGTCTTGGATGGCCTTTTGCATTGCGACGCGGCAAGCCTCGGGCAAAGGCTCGGTGACATCGCCGATGCCGAGCTTGATGATCGGTGCATCAGGATTCGACTCGGCAAAAGCATTGACGCGTCGGCCGATCTCGGGGAATAGGTAACCGGCTTTGAGGTTGAGGTAGTTGCTGTTAATCGTTGGCATAAGTCTTCTGTACTTTTGTTTGGAACCGCAGATGAACGCTGATGGACGCGGATCAATACCGCCACACCAGCCACGATTCATTCATAGTCATCTCTATCTGCGTGCATCCGCGTTCATCTGCGGTTTCAAAGTTTGTCTTGAGCGAACTGTCTTGCGCTTTCGAGTGCATCTTCAATCTTAGACGGGTCTTTGCCGCCTGCCTGGGCCATATCCGGACGGCCGCCGCCCCCGCCGCCGACGATCGGGGCGGTGTGCTTGACCCAGTCGCCCGCCTTGAGGCCCTTGGCGATCAGCTCCTTGGGGACCGATGCCAAGAGCGCGACCTTGC
>JBGCDC010000421.1:0-4718 GCA_045105055.1 Phycisphaeraceae bacterium
GTTTTTCTTTGGTGCGTTGTTTATTGTCGCCGCTGCCGTTGGCGTCTTTGAGCATGGGTGGGTTGTAGTAGGGGCCTTGGCCGATGAGCACTTCGGAATAGTCGTAGCCTTGCGGCGCTTGGTGCGCGCCTAGGTGCCACTTGCCGATGACGGCGGTCTGATAGCCCGCGTTTTGTAACAGTTTTGGGAAGGTGGTTTGGCTGCCGTTGAACTTGTTTTGGTTGCGCATGAACCCGTTGAGGTGCGAGTACTTGCCGGTCTGGATCACCGCACGCATCGGGCCACAGATCGAGTTGGTGACCATGCAACGCTTAAACAACATGCCTTGGGATGCGAGCTTGTCTATGTTGGGCGTGCGGACGACATCCTTGAGATAACTGTCATAAGCGCCGACGGCTTGATAAGCGTGGTCATCCGAAAAGATGAAGACGATATTTGGCGGTTGGGTTTTCTTTGCTTCTTCTGCGAGTGCAGGGCGTGTCAAGAAAGCGAAGCAGGTCAGTAACAGGTAAGCAAGCAGAGTGGTTCTTCGCATGATATTTCCTTAGCGCGTTTGATCGGTTGCGCGACATAGTCTATCACTAGACGTGTTTGACCTGCCTTGGATACAAGTGTGACCGCGCGTTAGACGCTGCTGTCTGTTGGAGCCTAGAGCAGCACGCGTGATTTCTGGCCTTGCTTTCTTAGCTCCCTCTCCCCTTGGGGAGAGGGCTGGGGTGAGGGGACAGCGTTCGATTCACAATGAAATAGGGAGCAAGCCGCCGTTTGTTTGACGCCTCCCCCTCATCCCCCGCCTTCTCCCGCCTAGGGAGAAGGAGCCCGAGCCATGCCAGTAAATACGCAAGATGCTCTAGGCAGTTTCTAGGCTCGGTAAACGGATTATGGCTTCTTCCTGGCTGGTAAACGACCGGGACGCTCGGCGGGAAATGGGCTGGAGGTATCTATAAAAACGCTCCCGGCAGGTGGTGGCCTCGCCGAGAGCGGTGGGTTTGATTCGCGGGTTTGGGGCTGCCTTATTCTTCCTCAGCCGGCTTCTTTTCTTCAATCTTTTCAGCTTCCTTAGGAGCTTGCTTCACTTCTTCTTTTATTTCGTAGCCTTGCCCTTCGAGCTGTTTATCGATCGTGTTATTGATCGCTTCGCCTAGCGTTTCGCCTTCCTTATCCGCGGCGGCTCTGCGTTCTTGAGCGATGTGTTTGTCGCGCTCGGCACCGAGCTGTTTGATCTTCGCTTGGATCGCTTTACGCTCACTGGCCATTTTGTCGATGCGTTTCTGTTTTTCTTCAAGCGTTAGTTTGCGCATGTCTTCGGGCAGTTGGTCGGCGGGGATCTCTTTGAGATCGAAGTCTTTGCCTTGGCTTGCATCGACGAGGTCCCAGTGTGCGTTGCTGTAGAGCTTGCCGGCCTTTGTCTGGATGCGTTGTGCGCCAGCGTCGGCGGAGAGTGCTTTGTTCGAGTGGTCAAGCTCGGCTTGTTGCTCTTTGAGCTCGACGCCTTTTTCACCATAGTGCAGATAGGTGCTATTCAGATCGATGTTGAGTTCGGCGAGTGCTTGGTCTTGCGGTGCGGGCTTGTGTACGAGCGAGCGGTCTTGGTTGATGGTCATGTAGCTGCCGCCAGCCAGTTGCGCGCCGTGTTGCCACATGCCGGAGACGCCTGCCTCGTGCTTGCCGCAGTGGATCGTGTTGATCAGCACGCCTTTGCCCAAGGCCCGTTCGCAGACGCCGACGTAGTTGACGTCGCCTTGGGTGAACGGCTCGTTGCCCGCGATGTAAATCGCCTTGAAATCGTTGGCTTTTTCAGACCAGCTCAATCGATCGAGTGCTTCGTTGATGACTTGCCCGCAGTACTCGTCTCCGCCGTTGGTCTTGAGTGCGAACAGCCCGGCAGAGACTTTATCGAGGTCGTTGGTGAAGGAGACGACCTGTCGGATGTAGCCTTCTTCCGCGGGCAGGGCGGTGTTGCCGTACTCGAAGAGTGCGATTTGGAAGTTGGGGTCTAGGCCATCGCGTTGTGCTTTAGCGAATCGGTTGACGATCATCCAGAGCTGTGCTTTGGCTTGATCGATCAGGCCGTCCATGGAGTTGGAGGTGTCGAGGAGGATGGCGATTTGGATGAGCGGGGCGTCGGCGGCGATGGGCTTGGGCGCGGCGGGTGGATCGACAGGCGCGACGACGCCGGGCTCGGGCGCGGGGAGGATACAGATATCCGGGCCTTGCGGGTGTGCGGGGTTTGGAGCTTGTTTCGCGGCGTTGGGCGCAGCGTTCGGCGCGGGCTCAATATCGCCAAACGAGTTGGCGGTGAGGCCGAACGTGAGCGATAAAACGCCAGCAACAAGTAGCGATCGGGTGGTGGTTTTCAGCATGGCCAAGTCCTCATCTTCTGTTAGGTAGGAACACGGGCAGCGGCGACCCGTACCCACCCTCAGACGCGCGACCGCGCGACGGGGTTCCGATGAAGATGAAAAACTTGTTGTCTTAGCCCGTTGGACTAGCTCGGAGCGGGTTGCCTAGTTGGTTTGCGGCGTTGATGAACGTGCAGACTCACGGCCTGGTCAGGTCGTTGCCTGGCACATCGCCGAAGCGGAAGGTTTCCCAGGCTTGTTCTTGGAAGAAGCTGGCTTGACCATTCCAGAAGGCTGTCGCGATATCGCCGCCGCCGATGCCCTCGATGACTCGGCCGGTGTCGGAGAAGTATTCGCCACTGGCGTCGAGTCTGACGATGTTGTAGCCGTCGCCGTGGCCGAGATCTAGGCTGTTTGAGTTACCGCCGAGACGGTCTTTGATGCCGAACTGGTCAGCGGACATCACCATGTCTGGCGAGTCCCGCTCCATCACCAATGGCTTGTTCATGAGGTTGCGGTTGGCGGCACTGGTGTAGTTTTGGCCCGCTTCGTATTCGCTGCCAAGGTACGTGTCGCGGTAGTAGTACGACGCCCACATCCGATTCAAGCCGCCTGGGATATTGTTCTTGTAAAAGAAGCCGTAGTTCTGCCCGCTATCGCCGTCGGCCCAATGGCCGCCGGGCTTCATCCACGGGTGTTGATCGGCTTGCGTCGGGCAGTAGAGGATCTCTGGCGCATCGGAATAGCCCTCGGTAAAGACCGGGCCGAAGCGTCGGTAGAACCCAAAACGCGAATCGTTGGCCCAGCCGTTGGCGGTGTTGTAGATGACGCCCTGCATGTTGGCGGTGTTTTGCGCGGTGCCGTTGTTGTTGTCACTGCCTGGCGGGGGATTTGATTTGTTGTCGGTGGTGAAGGCAACGACACCGGTGACAAGCTGGCGCTGATTGACCAGGCACTGAACCTTCTTGGCGGATTTACGCGCGGCGCCGAGGGCCGGCAGAAGGATCGCGATCAATAGCGCGATGATCGAGATAACGACCAATAGTTCGATAAGGGTGAAGGCTTTACGCATGACTGCATTCCTTGAAATAATGACGAACGACGTTGAGATAAACACAAGACAATGAAAGGCTCCGCGCCTCTTCCGAGACGCGACGCCACTTGAAGGAGTAACGTTTTAGGCGCGGCGACGGCGACGCGCGACGAGCAGGCCGCCGAGGCCGAGCAGCGCGAGCGAGCTTGGCTCGGGGACGACTTCGATGGCGACAGCACCAACACGCAGCTTGTTCGCGGTTGGTCTATTCGTACCGATCGTGTTGTCGGTAGAGATAAACGACCAGGTCAGGATCGCGTTCTCGTCGGTCACGCCCGAGTAGTCGATTTCGGCGAACAGACCGAAGTAGTTGACAAATGCGGCGTCGTCGATGTAACCGTCCGTCTCGAACGAGCCGTAGAGATCCGCATCGACATCGGTGCCGATCTCGACCTTAACACTGAAGGTCGTCTGGTGGATTCCACCACCTATAAAGGTGAAGGTGCCCTCTTCGCCGATGCCGGTTGCGGTGCTGGAGAGGATGACCGATGGAGCGCCAGCGCTAGAATCTTCGAATGTGTAGAATCTGGTTGTGTCTCCGGCGGTTCCTGATTCTGAGTCGGTCTCATCCCATTGGAGGGTGATGACGGTCGGAGCAGTGCCGTTGAACGGTGAGTTCGCACTAAACGACAAGACGCTGTCAAGGTTTGAGGCCCCGGCCTTTTGGTCAGACCCACCCAAGCTCGTTTCGTTCCATACGACCCAGTCGGTGTAGCCGGTCGAGAGGTCGTAGGTGGCGGCGAGGCCTGGCGTACCTCTGGTGGGGTCCGTGAAGCCACCGGGGGAGCTGATGCTGCCGCTAAAGTCAACGGCTTGAGCATTACCGACGATGGCAGTGCATGTCACCAAGGCGGTCATGAGAGTTTTGGTGCGAATCTTCATAGCAATTCTCCGTAGAGGGGGTCAAAAATAAACCGAAATATCTTGCCTTCGGGCGGTGGTCCCGAGGGGCGGGGCAAAAAGTGGTTGGCCGATATGGGCCGTGGTGTGCGAGTCTGAGCATTGAGTCATAAAAGGGATTGACCGTTTATGGCTAGGCAAGCTACTAAAGGCATCGCGCCCCTTTCGAGGAGCGACGCCGTATGAAGGAGCAAGTGATTTAGGCGCGACGACGACGCGCGAGCAGTAGGCCGCCCAGGCCGAGCAGCGCGAGGGAGGAAGGCTCGGGGACGACGGCCGTGACGGTCCAAGACGTGCCGTCATCGGTCAGCGCGAGGGCCGCGTTGCCGGTGTTTAGGCCGCCACCAAGTCGGAAGCTGTCGCCAAAGGCACCGGTGACATCG
>JBGCDC010000422.1:0-15418 GCA_045105055.1 Phycisphaeraceae bacterium
CCGCACTGGTCCTGGCCATCGTGCTCGCCAACATGCACCGGGCGAAAACCAACGAAGGCGAAAAACGGAAAAAAGTCAGCACCTGGGGCATCATCAAAGAAAGCCTGCAAGGCTCGGCCCTGTCCGCCATGATCCTTGGACTGCTCCTAGGACTGCTTTCGCGACCCGAGTCCGTGCTCGAAAGCTTGTACGAGCCGATCTTCCGCGGCCTGCTCTCGGTACTCATGCTCGTGCTTGGGATGGAAGCGTGGTCGCGCTTGCGTGAGCTCAAAGAGGTCGCGCACTGGTTCGCGGTCTACGCCATCGTCGGGCCGATCGTGCATGGCCTATTCGCCTTCGGCCTAGGCTACCTCGCCCACATCTGGGTCGGGTTCAGCCCCGGCGGGGTCGTGCTGCTATCGGTCATCGCCGCGTCGAACTCGGACATCTCTGGGCCGCCCACCATCCGGGCCGGCATCCCCTGGGCAAACCCGTCGGCCTACATCGGCTCATCAACAAGCGTCGGCACGCCCGTCTCGATCGCCATCTGCATCCCGCTGTACGCGGCGCTGGCCAAGGCCGTCTTCGATATGTAATCGCTAGTAGTCTGTATCAAAGTGCCTTCGGTGGGGCGGGCTTCCAGCCCGACGTCATGGCGCAGCCATGAAACAATCAGATTCGGGCTATGCCCGAACGGCGGGCAAGATGCCCGCCCCACCTTTTTGTACATGTTCTAAAGGAGTCGTCATGTTTAACACCGCAACAAAACTCACGGTCATCGCCGAACACTTTCTGAGCAAGGATATCTGCGAGATCATCGAGGCCGGAGGCGGCAAGGGCTACACACTCATCCCCGTCGGCGGCAAGGGGCTGCACCACCTGCACCCGATGCTCGATCAAGCGACCGTCATCGAAGGCTTTGACAACCTCAAGATCGAACTGATCACCAGCGACCGGACCAAGGCCGAGCAGATCGCTGAGCGCATCATGGACGAGTGCCTCCGCAACCAGCCGGGCATCATGTACCTCGAAAAGGTCGAGGTCAGTCGCAGCGAGCGGTTTTAGCCCGGCAACTTGTTACGTGTAGCGCGGACTTACCACGCCCGTCGCTCGACCGAGTCGTTGGGCGCGATGTGGCCGGTGGTTTCGTCGTAGTACCAAGCGCTGGTGCCTGGGGCGCCATTGCCAAGCGGGACGGTGTCGGTGTACGGGTTGCGTGGCATCTTCTGTAGATACGGGCCGAGGTGATAACCGGTCGTGCCGATCGCTGCGGTGGTGCCCGCCTCATCGCTGACGAGGGTCATCTGATCGATGAAGTTCGCGAGCGTGGGGTAGTCGCCGTTGTGCTGCTGGCTGTAATACTCGACCTGTTGCCTCATACGGAGCAGGTTCTGCTTCATCGCGGACTCCTTGGAGTCTTCAGAGGCGGTCGAGAACTGGGGGACGACGATGGCTGCGAGGATGCCAAGGATCACGACGACGACGAGGATCTCGACGAGCGTAAAAGCGCGGCGGGAATCCATACGGGTAACTTGGCGTAGCGAGCGAGCAGTCATGGGCAGCGGTCCAATCGGTTCTAGCCCGTGGCCCGGCAGCTGGCCGACCCCACAAAGCTGATACTCCTTCAAGTTCGGATACGACAGCGACGCGATCAAGCCAGAAGAGTAGTTGTGCTGTGAAACCCGGTCGACCCGGCCGGTTATGCGGGTTGGGCAGCGATATCCGGAGCTCAAAAGCATCAGGTTGCCGGGGTCGAGTCCGCGAGCCCCCTGAATTCACCCGGCTACGCGACGGCAAAAAGCCGCCTCAGCGCCCAGAAGATGCGGCACTTGCGTCCCGGCCCCGACTTTGGCACAATACCCGGCTCGAAATCGCAACCCCGCCGACGAAAGGCAAGACTGATGGCTATCCGTATTAAGGCACGCAACGGTGAATCCGCCGAGCAAATGCTCCGACGCTTCAAGAAGCTCTGTGAAAAAGAAGGGCTGACCAAAGAAATCAAGAAGCGCGCCTACTACGAGAAGCCCTCGGAGCGTAAGCAACGCGCTATCCGTAAGAAGGTCAAAGTCGTCGAGACCCCCGCACGCGGTCCACGTCGCGCTAAGTAACCAAGCGTTACGCCAAGCACATCAAACACGAAACCCACGGATTCAATCTGTGGGTTTTTTCATGCGCTCATTCACAACCAGTTCACGCGCTCAATCGCAGCCGCAAGGTCAACATCCTTCTGCGTCACCTTGCCGTCCGCATCATGCGTGCTCAGCGAGATCTCGACTGTTGAGTAAACGTTGAAGAGTTCCGGGTGGTGGTCTGCCGCTTCTGCCTCGAAGCCGATGCGCACGATGAACCCCATCGCTTCGCGGAAGCTACCGAACTTAAACGTCTTGCTCAGCTTGTCATCCGCATGCGACCAGCCGGGCAGGGCGGTCAACGCATTCGTAATCGCGTCGTTTGAAAGTGGAGTACTCATCGTGTTCCTTTTGTTGGATTGTTTAAACAGAACCTAAGTCTATCCCGGCCAGCCTGCTTCAGCGGGATGGGGCTGCGGGTTGAGTCAAACCTCTCGCCATAAAAAACAGGCGCAGCGCTCACGCGCCGCGCCTGCATTGAAGTGTCACGAACATCCAGCACGATTAGGCGTACGCTGGCTCACCAGCCACCACCCCGGACAGCTCGGCATTGTCGCGATCGACATGGCCGAGGCTGACCGTTGGGGCGTAGAGCAACTGGTGGACCGCGTCGATGTGGCACTGGCCGTAACGCCGGTGCCCACCGGGGGTGCGGTGTGCCGGGGGGATGAGTCCTGCGCGTTCCCAATTGCGCAGCGACTCGGCCGACACGTTGAACCGGCGCGTCAATACGCCGATGCTAAAGGTCCGTGTTTCCAAACTGGCCATGACTGGCCTCCTTACGCTGCGTCAAGAGCAGGGCAGGCTAAAACCACCGGATCGATCCGTTGTTTGTTATGAAAAGTAGGGCAGACACTCCTGTCTGCCAGTCGGTGAAGCCGAATCAAGCAACTAATCAGACCTGCGGTCTGACGGCAGACAGGAATGTCCGCCCCACTAATAAATCTTCACACCCCCAGCACCCAAGGCGACACCATCATCACCGCCGCGGACCCCGCGGCAACGATCACCAGCGCCCCGGCCAGCACGATCGCCAACTCCACCACCTGCGTCTGCACGATCAACCACTTGCCGCAGCCGAGCTTGTGCAGCGTCTTGCGCTCCGCCTCGCGCAGCTTCATCGACAGCGCGACGACTAAGCCGATGAGTAGCACGACCGCGATACAAACCAGCGCGGTATTCGCGTCGAAGAGTCGCTTGATCCGTAGCACCAGGCCCATCAGTTCGTTCATCACCTTTGCGGGCCGTAGCGCCTGGTAATTCGCTGAGGCGTTGTATCGCGACGTGATCAGCGTGCGATCTTTATCCGTCTCCGGCAGGACCAGCACCGCTGACAACGGCAAGTCTTTTTCATCGCCATGAAAGTGGAACGTGTCGGCGTTCTCTGAGGTGATCTGAATCGCGGTAACCGTCGCGGAGTGACTCGCTTCGGATGCGTGTGCCGCTGGGTCGTGGCCGTGTCCATGTCCCGCGATGATCCACGCCGTCTTCATGTCAACGAACACCGCTTCGCTGTCTGCGCTGTTCGTCGATTCGAGCACGCCGACAATGTTCAGTTGCAAAGGCATCGCATTCGCGATGTTGTAAAGGTTCACACGATCCGTCGTGAGCGTGTCGCCAACCGATAAACCAAGCCGACGCGCTGCGCTGTGGCCCAGCACCGCTTGACCCATCATGTCAGGCAAGTCGCCTTGTTCAATCAAAAGGCCACGAAATGAAAAATACGCCCGTAAGTCGGTCCCAACCAGCGGCGCATCCTGCGCGGTATACCGAGCGTGCAGCGGGATCGCGGTCGCATCAAACGCTAAATCTGCTTCGAGCTCTTCAATCAAGCCGAACGGCACATCGTCTGTCCGACCATCACGAAAAAACAACGCCTGCAATAACAAGTCGTACCGGTTGCCCTTGGCCCCGATGATCATCGGCGTCGCCTGGGCACGCGCCCCCATCCGCGCGTCATACGACCGGATCACCAGCGTCACCGCCGTGGGCAACAGCAACAGCAACCCGAGCGCCGCGATCAAGATCAGCGTGCGACCCTTATGTGCCGCTGTGTATTTCCATGCGAGATAACAAGCCGACTTCATGAAACCACCCCGGATGCTTTCTCAGAAACTTCCCCACGATCCACCGTAACCACCCGGTCGAACCTTTGCAGCAGCGTCTTGTCATGCGTCAAGATCACCAGCGTCGCATCGCTCTCTTCAACAAGCTCAAGCAACAAATCCAATGCCGACGCAGCGCTCTCGTCATCCAGCGAAGACGTCGGCTCATCCGCCAAGATCACGCTCGGCTGCGCCACCAATGCGCGACATATCCCGACCCGCTGACGCTCGCCCTGCGATAAGCCCGACACCGCTCGGCCCGACTGCTCGCTTAAACCAACCCGCTCAAGCAATTGCTTCGCCCGTTGCTTCGCCCGTGCATCAAGCGTTAAGCCCTGGTTGATGCGATAAGGCAACAAAACGTTTTCAATCGCGGATAAATAATCAATCAGCTCGATGCCTTGGAACACCAGCCCCATGCGTGTGAGTCGGATGCGCCGCCGAGCTTGATCGGATATCGAAGACACCGCTTGCCCGTCGACTTGCACCTTGCCACCCGTCGGCACAAGGATGCCCGCGATCAGGTGCAACAGCGTCGTCTTCCCGCTCCCACTGTGTCCGACCACCGCGATCTTTTCGCCTTGCGCGATGGATAACGCCTCGGCCTTGAGTGTGAAGCCGCCCGAGTCGTAAGCAAACGTGATGTCGTTGAGCTCGATCATGGTGCCTTCAACAAATCCTCGGCCGTCTGCGTCCCGTCGTCAATCCGTCGCTGCTGCAGGATCTCCGCATCTACGATACGCCAACCCTCGCCACGCGGCGCGACGGTATAGATCGCTTCAAACGCGTTGGTCCGTGCGTGCGAGTGGCCGTAGTGCGTGACCAAGCCATCAACCTGCCAGGTGCAATGCACACGGTAGGCAAGTGCATCAATCGCTTGATCGTCTGCCTCAACAGGCAGTAAATCTGCCTCGTCGATTTCAACCCGCACGACCTTCGACACCGCGCCGTTCTCTTCACGCATGATCAACGATTGGTAGACATCGTTATAAATCGTTTCCAACATCGCACCGTCAACACTCTGTGCCAGGGCGTCGTACACCGCACCTTCATCCGTGTAATCAAACGCGCGGTAGATATTGCGATGCAACGACTCGAAGATCGCTAACGCTTCGTCATCTTCAGGCACGGCGTACGCAGCCCCATGCTCAATCACATGATTGCCATAAGGCAAGCAAACGCCCGCAGCGATAAGCGAAAAGACCACTAAGCCAATCGCACGAGGCTTGGATCGGGCGAGCATGACACCGCCGCAGATAAGGCCAGCAATGAGAATCGCCAACGATGGCACGGGCACGCGCGTTGCTTTAAGTTGGGGCGGATTCGACGTCGAGAAAAAATCAGGCAACTGTGCCGCGTCCTCCGCGTGCCAAACATACCCCGGCTCCTCAGGTGTCAATAGCAGCACGTACTCTTTGCCTGCCGCATTCACCAGCCCCACCACCTGCAAGCCCGCGTCGTCGTGGATCGGCTTGTTGGCTTCGTCGTACTCATTGGAGTAGATCAACCAGTCAAAGGAGACACGGCGGGGCGAGCCCTTGGTTTCATACCGCGCTAGAAATTTAAGTGCGCCTTGCTTAAGTACCTGCGGCTCGGGGAACCGCCGAGCAGGCAAACGCGAGTTACTCATCTTCACCACCGCGCCGAAGATCGTCGGCGGAACCACCACCCCATCAATCATCACCGGGCAACGCTTCGCAAACACGGGCCCAACCAACGCCGCCAAATCCGCTGGCTCCATCATGTCCATCTCAACCGGCGACAACCCGTCGAACACCGCGAGCTTCGCGTCCTTTGCTGGGATCGTGACGATCAACTCGACCGCCTCGTCGTCAATCGCGATCTGCAGCGTGACCTGCGGAAACTCGTCGGCAAGGTGCGCGTCTGCACGCTCTGCAGACAACGCAGTGATGATCCCAAACAAAATCAAAAACCCGAAACGCATCGCGACATCTTAATCGCTCTGCGCGTTTGATAGCACCAAGCGGAAGCCAGTTGCCGCGATACATATTCCTTTTCGGTGCATGACTTGTACGACGTCGCGGCTCCGGGCTTCCGCCGCGGAGCTATCGACACGATTTAAATTTGATGGAGGCCGACACGCTAGGCGATCCACTCCAAAAACCCGGGCGCAGCGTTTCCGCTGAACCCGGGAAAAGGGTTTTAACCATCTGCTCTTGACTTGCCAAAGAACACGACCCAGACCATCTGGGTCGAAAGCCGCAAAGCCGATTGAACGGATGAGCGACGAAAGTGGACGCAACAAACCCAAGTGGGTGGTGACGCCGCGCTGCCTATGTTGTGGTGGGGCTAGAAGCCGGGGAAGCGGGGGGTCAGGCCTTGCGATGGCCGCGATTAAAATCGCAGCTTGGCATGGCCTGGTGTTTCGTCGCACGGATGGCGACGGGTTCCGCTTTGCAGAGCTCGGCTAAAAGTTGGCCGAGTTGCGGGCTAAATAGCCAAGTACCACCAGGCAGCAGAACGCGGTAGACGCGGTCTAGGTGGGTTGAAATGTGCTGCCTGATGTTCATGAATCTACTTCTAATGGTCTGGCGACAAGGCAACGTGCCCTGTGCTGACACGAACCTTATCGGGACATCGCCAAAGGTGCAACAGTTTTTCGTGCAATTAGAGAAAAGTTTTGGCGTGATCGTTCGTAAGTCTAGCGTTGACAGGTTTTGGTGGGTTGCTGGGGGTCGGTTTTGAACCGCCAAGGCGCCAAGTGCGCCAAGGAAAGCATCATCTTGATTGCCTTGCCCCAAAATCAAACTCAGATGATGATCGTTCGATCTATAAAAATAGAAGTTTAGAAATAATCTCGAATGTCTTTTGCCTTCCTTGGCGCACTTGGCGCCTTGGTAGTTAAAAAATGACTCCCAGAAAACATCACCGCTTCGCAAATCGATAATGCGACACGGCCCACTCTTCGCCGTCCGCGTAACCCCAGAGTTCGGCGCAGGCCATGTAGAAGATGCGCCAGCGGTTCAGCCAAGTCTTCGCGTTGGCCTTGCCGTAGGTCTGCTCAAAGAGCGGGAGGATCGCGTCGCGGTTGGCGTCGGTGTTTTGTAGCCAGGCCTCCGCAGTTTGTTGGTAGTGCGTGCCGTTCTGCACCCAGTCGGATTCGCATTGCAGGTGGTCGTCGAAGCTCGGCAGGTAGTCGTGCGCGGGCATGATTCCGCCAGTGAAAAAGTGTCGGCCCATCCAGTTGCTTTGGCCCGCCTCTTCAAACAGATACGTGAACCGCTTGTGCGTGAAGATGTGGACGAACAGCTTGCCCTCGTCTTTGAGCCAGGTGCTGACGCGGCGCATCAGTTCGTGGTGGTTGGCCATGTGCTCGAACATCTCGATTGAGCAGACGCGATCAAACCGCTGGTCGATCTCAAAGTCGTTGATATCCGCGGTGATCACGTTGACGTTCGTTAGGCTGCGCTCGGCAGCTCGGCTCAAGATGAACGCACGCTGCGAAGCGGAATTACTCACTGAAGTGATCTTCGCTTCGCGGTAGTGCTCGGCCATCCACAGCGTCAACGAGCCCCAGCCACAGCCAAGCTCCAAGATTTCCATGCCGTCCGCAAGATCGGCGCGCTCGCACACCAACGCCAACGCCGCATCTTCCGCTTCATTCAGATTCGTGACGCCCGCATCCCACGTACAGCCCGAGTACTTCAAGCGGTGGCCGAGGCAACGCTCGTAAAAACTAGCGGGCACCTCGTAGTGCTGGCGATTCGCATCCTGCGTCTTCACCGCGATCGGGCCTTGCGAAAGTTGCGTTCGCAGTTGCTCGGTGCGCTGCGCGATGGCGTCGTCGGCGCCTTGCGCTTCTTCCTCCAAGCGCTGCTTAAGTAGTCGCCGGATCCCCATACGGATCAAGCTGTCGGGCAGCCAACCCTTCTCAGCCAAGCCCATCAACCCGCCTTCACGATCGGTGTCACGCGGCTGGTGCTCGGGGCGGTCGGTAGTGTTGGATGGTTGTGTCATAGCGATTCTATTTTTACCGCAGCGTTCACAGAGGGCCGCGGTAATTCATTCTTGAGTTTTCACAAACCAAGGCACGAAGGCGCTCGTTTCACGTTGGTATTGTTTGTAGGCTTCACCTTTGCTTTGGACCGCGCGCATTTCGGTGTACGGGATGCCGGTGACGAAGACGAGAAAGATGAGCATGACAACCGGGCCGAGCAGCGCGGCGTAGCCGATGGAGGTCGCGAGCGTCGCGCCGATCGCGAGGTATGCGAACCAGTGGACCCACTCGAAGAAGTAGTTGGGGTGTCGCGAATATCGCCAGAGGCCTTGCTTACAGACTTTGCCTTGGTTGTCGGGATCAGCTTTGAACTTGGCGAGTTGTCGGTCGGCAGTTGCCTCACCACGCATCGCGATGAGCCAGATGACCGCGGCGAGCCCTTCGCGCCAACCCATCGGCCCGCTGATCGACATCGCGGCGATCATCGGCGCGAGGAACAAGACGACGAAGCCCGCTTGGAGTTGGAAAAAAAGAAAGAAGGCGAGCGGGGCTTTGCCCCCGAAGTAAGACCGCATGTGTGCGTATCGGCCGTCCTCTTCTTTTCCGTACAAGCGTGAGAACAAGTGCCAAGCGAGTCGAAACGCCCAAGCGGTGCCCATGAGCGCGACGAAGAACGATCGGCCCGAGCCGTCCCGAAACATCACCGCCGCGACGATCGCGCCGAGGCCGATGGTGAACGCCCAAGCGACATCGATGTAGCCCGCATTGTTGATCTTGTGGCAGACGAACCAGACAACGACAAACGCGATCGCGGTCGCACCCCAAGCCCACGCGAGCCATAGCCAAGGCTCGGTCACGACGTCGCCCCGATCGGCTCAAGCGCAAGCGGTGCATCCTTGCATGCGCTACGGCGGACTTCGATCTGCGCGAGGCCGATGTTGTGCTCGATGAAGCCGCCCTCGCAGTAGGCGAGATAGAAATCCCAGAGCCGAAGCAGCTCACGCGGGTAGCCGCGTTCGAGGATACGTTCGTGGTTGTCTTGCAGGTTGACTGCCCAGTGTCGAAGGGTGGTCGCGTAGTGCGGGCCGAGCTCTTCGAAGTGTGTCAGCTCGAGGTCGCTGCTGCGTGTCATGGCTTGGCGGAGGATGCCGATGGACGGGATGCACGAGCCGGGGAAGACATACTTTTTGATGAAGTCGACGCACTTGCGTGCCGCGTCGTAGCGGTCGTCGGGGATGGTGATTGATTGGATGACGCCTCGGCCCGTCGGCTTGAGCAAGCGGCCACAGCTCTCGAAAAACTGGCCATAGAACTGATGGCCGACGGCCTCGATCATCTCGACACTCACCAGCTTGTCGTATTGCCCATCGAGCTCACGGTAGCCGCGCTTGAGTAGCGTGACGCGATCGCCGAGGTTGTTCTCCGCGATCAATTTCTCGGCGTGGTCGTGTTGTTGTTGGCTGAGCGTCGTGGTCGTGACGCGGCAGCCGGTGCGTTGCGCCGCGCGGACAGCGAGTGCGCCCCAGCCGGTGCCGATCTCTAGGAGGTGTTGGTCTTGATCGAGGCCGAGCTTATCGATCAGGCGATCGAGCTTGGCGACCTGTGCATCCATGAGCGAGACCTCGGGCGACTCGAACACCGCGCAGCTATACGTCAGCGTCGGGTCGAGTAAGAGCTCGAAGAAATCGTTGCCTAGGTCGTAGTGCGCTGCGATGTTGCCTCGGCTGCCGGACAGCGTGTTTCGCTTGAGGTAGTAGCCGAGTTTAAGGATTGCTCCGCCGAGGCGGACGGAGACTTTGTCCATCTGATCGGAAAGCGCGAGGTTGCGTGCGAAGATGCGGACAAGCGCGGTGAGGTCGTCGCAATCCCATAGGCCATGGACGTAGCCCTCCGCGGCGCCGAGGTGTCCGCCTAGCACAGCATCTCGATAGAAGCGCGGGTGCTGAACCGTGATGGTGCAACGCGGCGCGTTATCGCTGGGTTGGCCAAAGGTGGGACGCTGTCCGCTGTCGAGCAGGGTGAGCTGCGCGTCGTCGATACGCTGGAGCTGGCTGAGCAGGAGCTTGCGACAGGCACGGTTAGTCAGGCCTGGCCGATCGGTGGCGGGCAGGTTACGGGATGCGGGGATGATCGAGGTAGACATGGTTTTTGGGCGTGTTTAGTAGCCTTAAAGGATAGGCGCAGTTACACCAAAGGTCACGCCGAGCAGTTCGTTCAAGTTCATCCATCAGATTCACTCGTGGACGAAATACAATCAGCGTCACGCCAACCCCCACCGCGAGGTGGGGGTTGGCGTGACAGAGCGTTCGAACCCCCATCTTGCGATGGGGGCTATTGGTGGGGCTGCTGATGGGGGCTATTGGGGGTGGTTGTCCGTCCACTTGGGATGCGAAACGAACGGCACGCGCTTGAGCCAGAGCAATAAGGCGTGCCAGTAGATCGCGAGGATGACTTTGATCGTGATGAGCGGATGCTTGATCAGCATGAGGTTGAGCCGCCAGGCGGTGATCGGCTTGCGCGTCATGCTGAGCGACGCGTCGAAGACACGTCGGCCTTGGTCCATGTTCTTCATGCTGACGACAAGCTTCTCCGCGGGTTGGTTAAACCGCCAGTCGTAATCGTGCTCCATGGGCATGAAGGGTGAGACGTGAAAGTCTTTTTTGAATTGGAAGCGGTGTGATTTTTTGGGGCGCGGATTAGACCCGTCAGATGAAGCGGGCTCCGGCGGGTCCTCGATGGGTAAGACGTAGACGTGCCGTTCGTTCCATGGCGTGTTGTGGATCTCGACGGCGATGGCCGTCAGCGCATCGCTGTCGTCGTAGCAGTAGAAGAACGTCGCGGGGTTCATCACGTAGCCGAATGTGCGCAGGTGCGCGAGCATGACGACTCGGCCGGTCGGTCGGCTGTGCGTTTCTTCTTCGACACGATCGAGCACCGCGTCTTTGATCGACTTCGCGGGGTCGCCAAAATGATCTTTGCGCAAGAGGCACGAGACGTTGAAGCGATTCGTCGACCAGAGCAGTTTGCCTAGGCCCATGAAGACGGTGTCCAGTTCATCGAGATCCAGCGCGAGCATGAACATCCGGTATCGCAGCGCATGAGCCTTGGGCTCATAGCGTCGGTGGCGGACGATGCCTTCGTAGATCGCCGAGTGCATGGCTTGACCTTTGGTTGGGTCGGGGCGGCAGTTGGCCATAGCACCAGGCGGAAGCCAGGTGCAGTGATGTAGCTCGCTCGACCGTTCGAGACGAGGATGCATCGCGGCTCCTGGCTTCTGCCGGGAGCTATGAAAGCGACGTTGAAGTTACCCTAGGCCTTGCTCGGGTCGGGACGGTAGATGCGGGTGTTTAGGGCCCAGATTTTTTCGGTGAAGTCGCCGCCGAGCTTGTTGTCGTCGAGTTTTTCGCGGGCGGCGGCGTCGAGTGACATATTCATCTTGGCGTCGAGGTTGTCGAGGTTTGAGATGAAGATGGCTTCGGGTGTCGCGGGGATTTTGAGTGCGCCGAACTCGGGGACGCCGTGGTGGCTGAGGATGATGTGCTCGAGGACCATGCGCAGCGGCGCGGGGATCGCGACCGCTGCTTCGCCGAGCTCTTCGTCTTCGCAGGCCTTGCACTTTTCATTCAGCAGCACGACGCCTCGGCCGATGTGCCCGACGAGTTGCCCATCCATCGAGTAGCCAAAGCCTTCGAGCCAGGTCAGCTCTTGGCACTTACCTAGGTCGTGAAGGAACAGACCCATGAGCACGATGTCGCGGGATAGGCCGGGGTAGTGCCCGACCATTTTGTCGGCCAATTGCATGAGCGAAAGCGTGTGTTCGAGCAGCCCGCCGAGGTAGGCGTGGTGCAGCGTCTGCGCGGCGGGTGCCTGGCAGAACTTTTGCATCAGGTCGCCATCTTCGAGGTAGCGATCGACCAGGCATTTCAGCGCGGGGTTCTCGATGGATTGTAATAGGCGGAGCACCGTGCCGAACATGTCGTCGACGTCGTGCTGCGTCGCGGGGAGCAGCTCCATGAGCTCGCGTTCGGTGGGGTGGTGGGCGCGGATCTGGTGGACGATGATCTGCATCTCGCCTTGGTAGGGCTGGGTCTGTCCTTCGAGGTAGACAAAGCCGTCGGTTGGCAGCGACTCGTAGAGGTCTTCGGTCGCGGACCACATTCGCCCGGGCGTTCGGCCGGTCTTGTCGCCGATGAGCATCTTGAGGTAGGGCTTGCCGGCTTTGGTCTTGCCCAGTTGCAGGTTCTGCACGGCGTAAACGCCAGCGAGGTTCTGTGCGGCCTTGAGTGTGTCGATCGTGATGCGGGTGTCAGCGGCGGTCATAGCGTGTCCTTGTTGGCGTAAAGCCTGATGGTCTAAGCGGATTGCCTATCGTAGCAGGCTGCGGTGGCGTCGCGTGGACAGGCCCGGCAGAGATCAATTATCCATGCGTCGATTGCGTTTGCCCGAACCTCCGAGCGCGGGTAAAACTGTACGCTTCACCTTCTGAGGGGTGGCCGACCGTCTGCCGGCCCCGTCCTTTCCAACTCGCTGCATATCGCAGCACCGGAGCTTCACCATGATCCGCTTCTCTATTGTATTGGTCGTCCTAGGCGGGATCCTGACCTTCTTTGGCTACAACGAAAACAAGCTCGCCTCCTCTGCCCAAGCCGAGCCGCAAACGATGACCGTTGCCGAACTCGCCGCCAACGGCATCGGCGACAACGCGAACATCAGTTTGACCGACTTCTGGCTGCTCGACTCGCAATCCGTCGTCGAATATCCCGAAGACGACGAGAGCAAGTACAACAAGATCTGGGCACCGGTGATCCCCGCGGGCGATCCGTTCATCGAAGAGTACATGAACTCGGACCCGAACCAGGCCCCGCCGAGCTACACGGGCAGCGTCGCTGTCATCCTGTATTCAAAAGACATCAACAACGACGACGAGTTCTACGACACGATCACCGAAGGCGCGGTGCAAGGCCTGATCATCAACGAGATCGATCAGATCAGCGGCGAAGAACTGCAACTGCTCCAGCAAGGCGTTCCGGGGATCAACGCGGACACCGTGCTGGTGCTCGAGCACAACCGCCAGCCAAAGAGCACGGGCATCACCCTGCTGATGATGGTGGGCGGGGTCGTACTGATTCTGGCTGGTCCAGCCCTGTTTTTCCTCGGGCGAGGCAAGTAATTTTCTCGCTGCAATTGCAACCCATTTGCAATAAAAACAAGGGAAAATGCAACACACTATCAATTGTAAAAAAACATGGATTGGCTCTTAATTAGGCTGAAAAACAAGCGATGATAGGGGTGATAAGCAAGCGTGCTCATCGTTTTTTCCGCTCCTGCACCTTTTAGAAAGGGCACACCATGCAACTTGTACAAACCGGCCAATGCGGCGTCTGCAGCCACTTCGGCGAACACCACCCGACGAACGCACAGCTCATCCAAATCCGCACCACCAAGCAAGCACCCGTTGACTACGTCGACGAGTGCGGCAAGAACGAGGACATCAGCCTTAAGGTCACCGCGCTCTCGGGCTGTGCTGGCTTTGAGCCCGCCGACGCCGCGTAAAAGCAGCGAAACATTAGTCATCAACTAGAAGGCCCACGCTTTATGAGCGTGGGCTTTTTTTTGGACCGAAGCTCTACGGATATTCGTCAGGGACGTATTCATCCCCCCATGGTGGTATTTATTCGTGAATGCGGGAAAACGTGCAAACATTCCCCTTCGAGATAGAAATAGCTATGAGAAGCGTAATAAATACCCATGTCCGACCCGAACACCAACAACCCGGCCGACTACGCCCGACGCCTGCTGGCCAGCCAGCCTCGGCTACGCGCTTATGTCCGCTCGATGGTGTTTAACGCAGGCGACGTCGACGACCTGCTCCAAGACGTCGCGACCATCGGCTGGGAAAAGTTCGCGACCTACGACCCGCAGCGCCCGTTCGATGCCTGGCTGCTCGGCGTCGCCCGCAACCGCGTGCTCCAATACTTCCAGACCCAGAAAAAACGCCACAACTCACTGAGCGCGGAGACGCTGCATCAGCTCGAAGGCATCGCCTACGCCGATTCTGAAAAAACCAACGAGCTCCAAGACGCGCTTGAGATCTGCCTCGGCAAGCTCGCGCGGAACGATCTCAACCTCGTATCGCTTCGTTACGAGACCACCGCAACCAACCGCAGCGTTGCGAAACATCTTGAGATGAGCGAGTCGAAAGTCAGCCGAGCACTCAACCGGATTTATGCCCAGCTGCTGTTGTGTATCAAGAGTCAGACCCGAGGCGAGTTGCGCGGACAGGGGGTCCAGGCATGAGTGACCAGCACTCGACCAATGTGGGGCTGTTGCTGCTGCTCGGCAAGTTGCGTGACGAAGCGTTGACCGCTGAGGATGCGGCCCGCCTTGATGAGCTCTTGCAAGGTAGCGACGAAGCGAAGTCGCTGTTCGTGCAGTACATGTCGATCGCGTCGCTGCTTGAGAGCCGGGGCGTCGGCGAGCGCGAGACGCAAGACGACGACACGCCGGTGACGATCAATCACGACGTCTTGGCCGAGCTGCTGGAACTTGAGCGTGAGGCTCAGACGATCGAGTTACCAACGCAAGCCTTCGAGCCGAAGCCAAAGGTAATGAAAACGGATGCACTCACTTGGCGTGAGGTCACATCCGCCGCGGCGTATCTGCTAAACAAGCCCAAGATGTGGGGCTCGCTCGCCGCGCTGCTCGCCCTCGCGGTGACACTCGTCATCGTGCTTGGGCCCAGCACAACACCCGCCCCCATCGCGAACACCGTCGGCCAAGACTCCACGCCACAAGTCAACCCGATCACACCCGTCGCCACCCTCACCGCGACCCACAACGCCAAATGGGCGGAGCGAGCTTTAGCCCGCGGGTCTGCTTTGCAAGCCGGTCAAACCTTGACCCTCACCGCCGGTTTCGCCGAGATCACGACAAACGACGGCGCGATCGCCATCCTCGAAGCCCCCGCGACCATCGAACTGCTCAACAACAACAACGCCCTCCGCCTACACAGCGGCAAGCTCGTCGGCATCTGCGAGACCGAATCCTCCAAAGGCTTCCTTGTCCGCACGCCGCACATGGATATCACCGATCTGGGCACACGCTTTGGTGTGGATACCAGCATGGGCCGGGGGACCGAAGTTCACGTCGTCGAGGGCAGTGTCCAAGTCGAGGACCCCGCACGTTTGGATACACAGCCACGTACGCTGCAACTTGCCAAAGGCCAAGCGATTCGGGTGGACCCAAGT
>JBGCDC010000423.1:0-6525 GCA_045105055.1 Phycisphaeraceae bacterium
AGATTTTACGGCACCAGTTGGCCAACGGTTTCTTCATCCATGATTTGGATGAGTTCGTTTTGCAGTTTGCGAATCGTGACAGCGGAGATGTTTCTTGCTTGGCCCAGGCCGTGCCCGTTGGCGAGGATGCTGAAGGCGAGGACGCGGGCGGTGTTGTTCGGCCCGGCGTCGGGGTAGACGAGGTAGCCGGACAGCGCGGAGACGTGATTGATCGTGCCGGTCTTTGCGTAGAGGTCCGCGATGAGTTTGTCGTCTTCATCGACGAAGCGTTTGCGGAGCGAGCCTTCTTCGCCTGGCTTAGCCATCGATGCGAGAAACGGGCGGAAGTCTTTGCTGGTCGCTTGGACGCGGAGGACTTCGACCATGGCTCGTGCGCTGACGCGGTTTTCACGGGAGAGGCCCGAGCCGTCGGCGAGCTTGATCGATGCGGCCATTGTCGGGTCTTTGATCGTCTTGGCGAGGTATTCGCGCACCGCCGCGGCGCCGTTTTCAAACGTGCCCGGCGCGCCGGTGATCGCGTGGCCCGAGCGTTTGAGGATCGCCTCGGCATACAGGTTTTGCGAGTCTTGATTCACACGGTTCAGCACGGCCTGTAGCGTCGTGTTGAGTTTGTGCAACACCTTGCCTTCGGGCAGCCGCTGATCGTCGGCGGGGCGGACGACTTCGCCGACGGTGATGTTGCGTTTAGAGAGTTCGTGCTTGAGGACTTCGCCAAAGACGAGCGCGGGGTCGTGCATCGCGACGTATTGCTGTTGCCGGTTTCGGATGCTGCCGCGGAAGGCGAGTCGGTTCGAGTCGGGCCGAGTGATGATGTCCCACTGATCGGATCGGCCGGTCTTGAGCCGCATTTCGGTTTGAACGAACGGGCCATAGGGGTAGACGGTGACGCGGGCGTCTTGCCCGGTGCGTGTCGGATTCGCGGAGATGAGGAAGCAGTTGTCGAAGAAGTTGATGCCCATGACCTGGGCGCAGTACCACTTGTGCAGTTGGTTTTTCGGCCAGCTTGGGTGGACGCGTTGGTCGGGGCCCCGGTCGAAGATGCGGTCGTCGACGATGATCTGATTGAATTGGTCGAGTCCTGTTTTTTCGACGGCATCGATCCACCAGCCGAGCATCTGGTCGACGGAGTAGCCCGCGTCTTCGAGGACGTTGGGCGAGCCGAAGGCCGGGTCGCCGTCGCCCTGCACGACGAGCGCGGGCAGGCCGTCACCCGCTGGTGCGTCTTTGTTGGAGAGCATCTTGAGCTTGGTCGTGAAGGTGAAGTCCTTACCAAGTGTGTGCAGCGCTGCCGCGGTGGTGATCAGCTTCATATTGGAAGCGGGGATCATCTCGCGATCGTCATGGATCTCGGCGAGGAGCAACCGTTGGCCGACGTCCATCACGCAGACCGAGACTTTTGTGCCTCGGATGTCTGCGTTTGCGATGTGGTTGAGTAGCGCCGACTCCATCTCGGCAGCCGCAGTACTGGGCAGCAGCGCGAGGGTGAGGAGCAGGGCGGTCATAAGGGTGCTTGCGATTCGTGAACCGCGCAGCGTTGGCTTGTGCCAATGCTGCGGGCTTGTTGTCTTGGTTGTGTTCACAGGTGTTGTGTTAGATGGATGCATGTTGATAAGTTTATCGGCAGGATGGCGTTTGGATCAGCGATTCGTAGTGGTCTGCATACAGCTTGTGCATGCGCTCGGCGGTGAAGGCTTTGAGCAGGCGTTCTCGCCCGGCCTTGCCGAGGGTGAGGTTGGCGTAGGGGGCGTTGGGTAGTAGTTGCGTGATGCAGTCGGCGATGGCTTCGGGGTCGCGTGATGGGGCGAGTAGGCCGGTCTCGCCGTGGGTGACGAGTTCTGGGTTGCCGCCGACGTCGGTGGCGACGATCGGCTTGCCTGCGGCCATCGCTTCGAGCAGGGTGACGGATAGGCCTTCGCTCAGCGAGGTGAGCATGCACACGTCGGCAGCGGGTATGAGCTGACGCGCGTTATCGACGCTGCCGAGGTATCGCACCGCGTCTTGCAACTCGAGCTCCGCGGTGAGTGTTTCGAGGTTATTGCGCTCCGGCCCATCACCAACGAAGACAAGCAGCGCACCGGGGATCTGTTGATGCACGATCGACCAGGCGCGCAGCGCGGTGGCGTGATCCTTGACGGAGTGGAAGCGAGCGACCTGCATGACGACAGGCCGATCGTTGTCGATGTTGAGCAGTGTGCGGGCTTTGCGTTTTTCATCTTCGACGATGTCGCTTCCGGGGGCGGGCCCGGGGTCGATGCCGTTGTGAACGACGGCGATACGATCGCGAGGCAAACCTTCGTTCTTGACCAGCGCGTGCTTGACGGACTGGCTCACCGCAGTGATACGGTCGGCCGGCTTGAGGAGCAGCTTGTTGGCGAGTCGTCGCTTGAGCGAAGGGTTGTCGGGGACGTGTCGGCCGTGCTCGGTGAACAAGATGGGCGGGGTGTTTTGGAAGACGCCGCGCGACAGAGCGCTATAGAAAAACGGCGTGTACTGGTGTGCATGGATGAGTTCAATGCGGTGGTGATCAAGACGCTCGCGCAGTCGCTTCGAAAGGGCGCGGTCTAGGCCCGGCTTGCGGTCCAGCGCTTCGACCGTGAATCCGTCGTCGGCCAACTCATCGGCCAAAGGCCCAAGCCCATCGAGACATAAAAAGACAAACTCGAACCGATCACGCAGGTCGCGCGACAGCGCCGCGGCAAGCACCTCCGCCCCGGCCCGGTCTAGGCGGTGCAGCACGTGAGCGATAACGGGGCGAGCAGGGGTCATACCCTTGTTTGTCGGCGTTTTAGTGTTGTTTTGCTCACGCAAAGACGCGAAGGCGCTAAGACAGGCATGTGACGGCCGCGCAACATCGTCATCTCGCTTGGTCTGCATCTCGTCAGCGGTTATGCTGCGAGCTTCAACTTTTCTAAGTTCACACCTCACCGGGAGTCCGATTTGCTAAGTCTTCAACAACGCCGTCGTCAGTCTGGGTTTACGTTTCAAGAGTTGTTAGTCGTGATGGTCCTTGTGGTGGTCGTGGTCGCGTTCAATGTGCCGGTCGATGCGGCGTCGCGCCGAACCGCCCGCCGAATGCAAAACAGCACGCAGCTTCGGGGCATCCACCAGGGCCTGGTGACGTTTGCGAACTCGAACAAGAACAAGTTCCCGGGCCTCGATTCGCGGGGCAACATCATCGCCAACGGCAAAGGCACAACCGGTAACAGCGGCGACGGCGACACGGTCGAAGCGCGGTTCTGGATCATGCTTGACGGCGACTACTTCACACCCGAATACGCGATCAGCCCAAGTGAGACCGCGAATGTTAACGAGGTCGAGTGGGATGGGGAGAACGGGACCGAGACAGTGAAGTGGAACGATGACATCAAACACTACTCCTACACGATGCTCGGCATCAAGGGTGTCGGGGGCGAAGCGCCGGACAATAATTTTGCCGGCCGAGCAGCGGAATGGCAACAGACGCTCAACTCGCAAGCCATCGCCCTCTCCGACCGCAACGCCGGCACGAACGCGACCGACAAGGTCGATAGCATTCATAGCGGCGACGAAGGCGAATGGGCCGGCGCCGTGCTGTGGAACGACAACCACGTCGCTTTCGAGATGACCACGCAATACTTTGAGACAAAGTATGCCAACGGCCGACTCCACACCGATCGCTTTGGCGAAGGCACCGACAACCTCTTCAGCAGCGAAGCAGACCCCGGCGGCCAAGTCGGTGTCGATGCACTGATGGTCATCGCTGGCGACGATACCGTCCACGGCGGGGAGTAAAGCAGCCATAGCCGCTGGCGGAAGCCCGTCGGCATGGATGAAAGAACTTGGGCAAAACGCTATAGCTTTCATGCCGGGTGCCACATTGCGTGCCGATAGGCCGCTGTGTGCGAACTGTCTGCGATAGATTAAGAGTGGTTCCCACACAGCGCCCTACGGGACGCAGTGTGGCACCCTGACTTAAATGGGTCACTCACCCGCTCTAAGAATCTCAAACCCATCCGCCCCGGCGCGCACGCGCGGGTGGTTCGCCGCGTCGCCGAAGTGAAAGTCCGCGAGGTAGCTGCTTGTCGCGGCGCCGGTGATTTCGTAGACCGCCGTGAGCAGGCGCTGGCCCGCTTTGCCGCTGCCGGTGCCGCACTGTCGCAGCTCGATCTCAGCATCGCTGGCGAGGTAGGGGCGGAGGCGGGTGAGTTGTTGACGTTGATAGGTGGTGAGCCTGCCGCGGAAGGTGCAGTCGTCCATGGTCCCGCCCCAGGCGGAGCAGCCGGGCAGGCCCGCGTGGCCGGTGATGATGAGGTGTGCAATCGGTTGGCGGGCTTTGCGAGATTGGCCGATCGTCTCGTCCATCAGGTGCTGCATCGACTCGGCCCGCGTAGGCAGGCCCTCCCACAGCTTGTCCGTCAGCGTCATCGCCTCGATCCCCTCGGCATAAAAATGTAGTGTCAGCCCCGGCCGACCCGCGTCCAACACCACGCCGCCCCCGGCTTGCCAGATATTGAACAGGTGCGAACCGTAACCCTTGCCAACAGGCGTTGCGTCGATGAACGCCGACCGCGCGACGAGATGTTCGCCCGGCAAAGGCGTCACCCTCGGCACCAGTCGCTTGTGCAACTCAGGCGGAAGCCGGTCCGCGGGGTCCTGCTGAGCGGAGGTGCTTAAAGGCAACCCCATCAGCAGCCCCAGCCACACCCAGATAGCAACGCATTGTCTAGATAGACATGAACGCTTTTCGCGGCTGGAGAGATTCCATCTCATGGCGTGTGATGCGGTCGGAGCGGCGTCGTCTAATTAAAGACCCAAGAATCATGGAAATGCTATCCGAATCAGGTATACTAAAAGAGTCTATTTATTGTATTAGTTGTACTTATAGAAGGGATCCGCCAGTGGTGGGGCCGATGACAACCATTCGTCTGTTCGTTGAGGTCGCTCGCTGTCGAAGCTTTTCTAAAGCAGCGGAGATGTTTGGCATCAGCCAGTCCGCCGCCAGTCAGCGGATTGGTCAGCTCGAGCGCCGCCTCGGCGTCAAGCTCATCGACCGGTCCGTCCGGCCCTTTGAGCTGACACAGGCGGGCGAGCTCTACCTCGTCGGCGCTGCAGAAACGCTCAGCCGAATCGATCAAATCGAACGGGAGGTCAGCTCGCTAGGCGTGAGCGGCGAAAAGCTCGAAGGCACCGTCCGCGTCGCCGCGATCTATTCCGCAGGCATCGATTTGCTCAGCCAACTTCGCGACCGCTTCTTAAAAGAACAGCAGGACGTGCAGGTCGAGCTCAGCTACCTCAAGCCGGACCAGGTTCACCAAGCGGTCGTCGATAAGCAGGCCGACCTCGGCATCGTGTCGTTCCCTGATCGTTTTTCAAAAGTCGTTGTCGAGTCACTGCGCGAAGAAGCAATGGCCGTCATCTGTCGCCCGGACCACGCACTGGCTCAGCGCAAGACTGTCGCCGCCAGCGAACTGACCGGGCTGGACAAAGCCGGCTACGACGCGGACCTGCCGATTGCTCGGCACCTGCACCGCTATCTTAAAGAAAACAACGCGTCGCCCAAGGCCTCGCACCGCTTCGACAATATGGACACGCTCAAGTCGGCTGTCGCTGTGACGGACCGTTTTGCAATCATGCCGGTGCGCTGCGTTAAGCACGAGGTCGAGGCGGGTACGCTTAAAGCGATCCGACTGACGCCTAAGCTCACTCGGCCGATGGGTGTCCTCACCCGCTCGGGCACGGACGACCTGACGCCGCAGGCCAAGGCCTTCCTCAACGAATTGATACGCACCGCCGGCCCGGCCGACCAGCTGGCCACGAGAAAACCGGCCGATTCATCTCGATAGCCACCGCCGGACCAACGCCGCCGACCCTTGGCGACTAATGCCGGCCACCCTCGGGAACCACAACGCAACCAACACCACAAGCGGCACCTGCCGCCAAAGCCATCCCTGCCCAACCACATGCCTGACGCTTCACCCGCACAACACGACACCACTCGACCGACCGCACGCTTAACTGCCCCGAAGGCTCAAGGGCTCTACGACCCCGCAAACGAGCACGACAACTGCGGCGTCGGCTTCATCGCCAACGTCAAAGGCCAACGCACCCACGCCATCGTCGAGCAGGCCCTCACCATGCTCTCGCGCATGGACCACCGCGGCGGCTGCGGCTGCGAAACCAACACCGGCGACGGCGCGGGCATCCTCACCGCGATCCCCAACAAGCTGATGCGCAAAGCCGCGCAACAAGACCTCAGCGTCGACCTGCCCGAGCTGGGCGAATACGCCGTGGGCAACATCTTCCTGCCCACCGAAGCCAAGCAGTACGATTTCGCAAAGCAAACCCTCGAAGCGGCACTGACCGGCCTTGACCTAAAGGTCCTCGGCTGGCGCACGCCACCGACCGAACCGACCAAGGCCGACGTCGGCCCGACCGCGCTCAAGTCCATGCCCGTCATCGAGCAGCTCTTCGTCACCTGCGCCCCAGGCACTGACAACGACGACTTTGAGCGCAAGCTCTACCTCGCCCGCAACCGCGCGATCAACA
>JBGCDC010000424.1:0-3207 GCA_045105055.1 Phycisphaeraceae bacterium
ACGATACGATCAAACGCGAGCTTGCCGACGGAAGCAAGGCCGACGCTCAGCTTTGGGTCGCGACGTTTGCGATCTTCCCGGGTTTTGAGATGAAGCACTGGTTCGATCAATCGCATCAGATCGTTGGGCTCGCGTATGACATTGATGCGATGGCATTTGATTCGCGGTTGGCGGATGCGTCGGTGTCGGGGATGACGTTTGGTCCGCCGGAGATGTCGGGGCTGTCGGTGGTGGTGCCGGATCGGCCGATCAAGGATATCAATCGGCAGAAGAAGATCGTTTACGAGCTGAGCTATGACGCGGGTGATTTAGACACCGTGCCGAAGGCGTCCGTGATGCAGTCGGTTGAATCGCTTGGTAAGGGGAAGGCGCGGGTGACGGTGGATCTGGGTGCTAAGCCGCAAGCGGCGGATGAAGATCGACCAAGCGAGAAGCATCTCGCGAATTCGATCATGATCGATCACGAAGACAAGCTGGTACGCGAACTCGCAAGGCAGGCGACGGCGAAACTCAAAGGTGATGCGAGCAAATTGCAAATCGCTTCGGCTTGCAAGCGATTTGTCACGGCACACATCAGCGGTGCCTCACTCTCCGTCGGCGACGGCAGCGCGAGCGAAGCCGCCCGAACGCGCGAGGGCGACTGCACCGAGTGCTCCGTCTTACTCGCGGCTTTGCTACGTGTGCACGGCATCCCCAGCCGATGCGTCAACGGCCTGGTCTACACCGAAGACGACTTCGTCGGACAGGACAACGTCTTCGTCTATCACATGTGGACCCAAGCTTGGATCGAACAAGACGACGGCAAAGGCTATTGGCTAGACCTCGATAGCGCGATGTGGCGGTACTCCGCAGGCCACATCATGCTGGGCGTTTCGGCGATGGGCGACGACGATCAGCAGGACCAGATCAAGATCGTCCCGATGCAGCAAGGCCTACAGATCAAGGTGATCGAAACGAAGAAAAGGTAAAGCAGATAATGGAGACAGGCATTCCTGTCCCCGCCAGTCGATTGATATACAGACACGTCCTTACGGAATTCATCATGCGAATCAAACAAACCATCCTTGTCCTGCTTGTCCTGGTACTCGCACTGCCTCTGTCGGCAAGAGCTGAAGAAGCCAAAACCTTCGAGCCTTACGAGGCGTGGTATGTGCTCAAACTCGGCGGGCAACGCGCGGGGCACATGCACACCTCGCTCAGGCTCGACGAAGGCAAGATCATCAACGAGACCGAAATGGTCATCGTGATCAAGCGCGGCGAGACTGAGCTACGCATCGAGCAGGCCAGCCGATTTGTTGAGACGCGAGAGTATGAACCCTTGCAAGCACAAAGCAAGATGAAGCTCGCCCTCATGGCCACCGAACAAGCCATCGATTTCACCGGCGACAAATGGGCCATCACCGCGACAAACGCTGGTCAGAAAACGCAAACCGAAGTCGATCCGCTCAAGACTGACTGGCTGACGCCCGGCGGCCTGAATGCGCACTTCAACAACGCGATGTCCAAGGGTGAGACGGAGATCACGGTGACGACGCTGGACCCGTCGATGGGCGTCACGCCGGTGACCGTGAATATGAAACGTGGCGAGACGAAGGACATCGAGGTGTTCGGCAAGGTGATCCCCGCGACGCTTTGGAAAACAACCATGAGCAACGCGCCGGGGATCGAGGTTGAGCAGTGGACCAATGAGGCGGGCCAGCCGGTAAAGCAGAACATCCCGTTAATGCCTGGGATGGAGATTGAGATGTTGCTTGCGGACAAGGCACTCGCATTGGCTGAGTTTGATGCGCCAGAGATGCTGGCCGCGTCGTTTATTACGCCGGACAAAAAGATCAAGAACCCGCGAACGCTCAAGCGTGCGGTGTACGACCTCGTTGGCAAAGACTTGAAGAAGAACATCGGCGAGGCGCTCGACACCGGCGGCTACCAATCCGCGAAGTGGATCGATGAGGAGACGCTGCGGATCACGGTTGATATCAAGGAACGCGGCTTCGATAAGCGTGCTGCACAAGGCGACCTGCCCGGCAAGGAATACCTCGCTAGCACAACGGTCCTGAACCACAAAGACCCGAAGGTCGCGGCGCTTGCGGACGAAGCGTTTAAGACTGCCCCGCCACCGGCACGCGCGCCAACAATTCGCGGTGCGATCAGCGATGCCAACCACGTCCGCCAATTCGTCCGCGACTACATCGACGCGAAAGACCTGTCCGTCGGCTTCGCCACCGCCAGCGAAGTCGCACGCACCAAGCAAGGCGACTGCACCGAGCACGCCTGTCTCCTCGCGGCAGTGTTGCGCGGCGGACAGATGCCATCGCGCACCGTGACCGGCTTGGTCTATGCCGACCAATTCGCTGGGCATCAAGGCATCTTCGGCTTCCACATGTGGACGCAAGTTTGGATCGCCAATCCACGCGGCGGCGGGTTTTGGTACGACCTCGATGCGGCCATGCCCGGCGACATTGCTGGCTTCGACGCGACACACATCGCGCTATCCACCTCGGCCATGAGCGATGGCGAAAACTTCAACGATATGGTCAAGCTGCTCCCGCTGATGCAAGGCATGAAGATCAATGTCGTCGAGCTAGGTTGGGGCAAGAAAAACAATCGCGAAGTCCCCGCTGACTTTTGAAGCTGAGTCAGGGCATGGGGTCAATACGACCCCTTGCTAACACACAACAATTACCTGTCTTAACTTATCGGCCTGGAACGGGTCCGATTTGTATCGCTGTGTCTAATTGCATGTTGCCTAATCGGGTAGACCTGATAAACTGACCCACGTTCAAGTTTCGGAGGTTTTCCAGGGAAAGCCACATCGCATTCGGGTCATTTATTTAGCGGCATTTACCTGCCTGCAACGCCTACTTTGCGGCGCTTAGATTTAAGGGAAAATTGATATGACATTCGTTCCACAAAAAGACAGCCAGCAGACCCTATCCCCGACACGCCGAGCCCGGCGGATCCGCTTCTCGACCGTGTCGTTGCTGGCTGCCGGTGCGTTGTGTACGACGCTTCCTACGCCCGGCGCCACGATCACGAACCTCGCCGAGTTCACCGCCGCACTGAATAACGCAAACGACGAAAACATCGTCGTCACCGGCGGCGACCTCGATTTGATGGGTCAGACCTTCACGCTCGTCGTCGCGCAGACGCAGTTTTTTGGTGACGGCACGCCACGAACCATCAGCAACGGCACCATCATCGTGACGT
>JBGCDC010000425.1:0-3480 GCA_045105055.1 Phycisphaeraceae bacterium
AAAGCCGCGGCTCTGCGGCGCGCCTTGGGGGCGTCCTCGCACTGCGTCTCCTCAAGAGCCCGCTCTTGGTGAACTACATCGAAGATGAAGACATCCAGATCGCGGCCGAGGCGGTGCGTGCGATTTATGACCAGAAGATTGATGAGCACCTGCCCGCGATCGCGAAGCTTGCCGACACGCTGCCGCCCGATCGCATGATCGAACCCATCATGCGTCGCGTGGTTGAGGCCAACGTCCGACTCGCAGATAGCGACAGCGCCGACCGCCTCGGCAAGATCGCGGGCAACGCCGATGCCCCCGAGCAGTGGCGGGCACTGGCCTTGCAAGAACTCACCAACTGGTCCGCCAAACGCGACCGTGAAAACGTCTGGGGCTGGTGGCTACCACGAGAAGCGCAGACCATGGCTCACGCCAGCGCCGCGATGACCACCCACCTCCCCGCGATCAAAGCGACCGCCACCGGGCAAACCCTCACCCAAGCCCGCGTCTTCGAGCTGACGCACATCCTCAAGGCCGGGCCGGAGCTACTGACCGAACTCGCACGCAACGCGGACGAACCCGACGAAGTACGCATGGCTGGTATGCAGATGCTCCGTGACCAATCGCGACAGCAGGCAGTCAAGCTCGCCGAAGGACTCCTAGGCGAAGTAACCAGTTCGCCTAGCTTGCGTAGCGCGCTACGCAACATGATCATGCCACTTGATCGTGCGGCAGGCGTGCGTGCCTATCAACAAGCTTTCGAGCAGGGCACGATCCCCGAACAACAAGAAGCGATCCACGAACTCGCGGTCGTGCGCTCCGGCGAAGCCATGCAGTTCATGGTCGATCTGGGCGATCAACTCAATCGCGGCGCCCTTGCCCCAGAGCTACGACTCGATGCGCATCACGTCCTCACGAAGTACCGCAATCACCGACCCGCGGCGCGTTTGTCGGCGATGCAATACGCCGAGCAAAACACCAAGCCTGGTGACGGCACGTTCATCCGCGAAGCCTCCCTACTCGGCGGCTCCATCGAGCGCGGCAGAGACATCTTCCTCAACAACAACACCGCCCAGTGCCAACGCTGCCACGCCGCGGATGGCAAAGACAGCGTCGGTCCAGGCCTCTTCGGCATCGCCTTGCAGCATGACGCCGACTACTTTTACGACGCCCTCGTCCATCCCGGCAACGCTATCGCTAACGGCTTCGCGAATACCACGGTCAAGCTAAAAGACGGCCAAACGCTTGCGGGGCGAATCGTGGCCGACCAATCGACGCCGCAAGAACTCGTCCTCACCAACGCCGACGGCGTCATCACCAACATCCCGCGCGATCAGATCGACGGCCAACCCCTCATCAGCGACCGATCACTCATGCCCACGATGACCGATAAGCTCACAGCGATGGAGCTGCGTGACGTGATCGCTTACCTAGGCTCACTCAACAGCACCCCAAGCTCGGCCTACCGCTTGGCCAACGCGAGCGGCTCCGGCTCCAGTGGTCCTCAGGTCGCCAAGCTTGCCGCGGGTATGCAGCATGCCGTCTGGCTGCCCGCGATTCTGCTGGGTATCGCCGCCTCGCTGGTCGCCTTGCTCTTGATAACCATGCTCGGTGCGAAAGCGGCCAAGCCCTAGCCCAGCGTGGCAAATTCTTCACGTAGCAATCAAATTTCGCGGCGATCGGGCGAGCGACGAGCGGTTCTCAAGACCGGGCCGCTTTTCATGCGATAGCATAGGTACTACTCCGTCTTTTTTTGTACTTTGCCGTAAGCTTAATTATGCTCACTCGATTCCAATTGTTACTTGCGTCTGTCCTCGCCTTGCTGCTGGTCCAATCGATCGCGTTTGCGGAAGACGGGGCGCACGGCGGCGAACAAGCCGCCGACGCGAACGCCAACGTCAACCAGCCGGGCGAAGCCGTCAAGGCTCCGCGCACCACGGAGCGCTACACCGAGACGGGCATCACCGTTGACCCGGTCGCGATAGATGTCGCGCCCAACGGCGACATCTATGTGGCAGAGGGCAGCCGAGCCGGTGGCTCCGTGATCGACAATCGCAACGCGGGTTTGCGTAAGTCCAACGGCGTCATTAACGACCTTCAGAAAACATCGGTTGAAGATCGCCTTAAGCAGATCAATATGCTGATCGAGGGCGGCTTCTATCCAGAAGACACGTTTACGAAGTCCGCTGACCGCGTTCGACTGGTGCGTGATAAGGATGGTGATGGTAAGGCCGACACGTCGAGTATCTTTGCGGATAATTTCAACGACCCGCTCGACGGCATCGCCTCCGGGGTGCTCTACCACAACGGCAAGGTATACCTCACGAATATCCCACACGTCTGGCTGCTTCAAGACAAAGACGGCGACGGCGACGCGGACAAGACCACCGAAGGCGAACGCGAGTCCCTCTCCTACGGCTGGGGTATCCGCTGGGCGTTCTACGGCCACGACATGCACGGCCTCATTAAAGGCCCCGACGGACGCATTTACTTCTCAATCGGCGACCGCGGCTACAACGTCACCACCAAAGAAGGCAAGCAACTCTACGGCCCGGACCGCGGCGCCGTCTTCCGCATGTGGCCCGACGGTACAGGCTTAGAACTCTACTTTGAGGGCTTGCGCAATCCGCAAGAACTGGCCTTCGACAACTACGGCAACCTCTTCACCGGCGACAACAATTCCGACTCTGGCGATAAGGCCCGCTTTGCCTACCTGCCCGAAGGCGGCGACGCCGGTTGGCGACAAGATGTGCAGTCGCTGCGCGATCGCGGCCCATGGAACCGCGAACACATGTGGAAGCCACGCGATGTCGAGAAGTTCGGCTTGGACCAACCCGCGTGGATTATCTCACCGCTGAAGAATGTCGGGCGAGGACCCTCGGGCTTAACGCACTACCCAGGTACCGGCGATGTGTTCCCAACCAACGGTTCGTTCCTGATGTGCGACTCCCCGGCAGGCGTCCGCCACGTCCTCGTCAAGCCCGACGGCGCAAACTTCAAGGTCGTCGAAGACAGCCAACTCCCCGTCGAAGGCAGCACGATTACTGATGTCACCTGGGGCTACGACGGCCGACTCTACCTCAGCGACTGGGGCGGCGGCTGGCGACCCAACCCCAACGGCTACATCAAGGTGATGAAGAATGAAGCGGCGCACCAAGAACAAGCGAAAGTAATCGCGGAAGTGAAATCGCTGTTTGCGGAAGGGTTTGAGAAGCTCAGTGATGAGAAATTGATTGAGCTACTCGGGCACGAAGATCAGCGGGTAAGGATTCATGCGCAGTGGGAGATTGCGGGGCGTGAAGAGGCTGACCCGAAAGCACTGACGACCATACTCAACGACAATCAAGCATCTGAGCTAAGCAAGGTCCACGCGATTTGGACGTTGAGCATGATGGCTCGTCGCGTTCGAGATTTTTCGAGCGAGATCGTAGATGCATTGGACGATCCGAATCCAATGGTTCGCTCGCAAGCAATCGCGCAGTTTGGTGATTTAGGCGAGCC
>JBGCDC010000426.1:0-6643 GCA_045105055.1 Phycisphaeraceae bacterium
CTTTCTTCTGCGCCTCATCCACAGGTGAAGGTGCTTCGGTCATCAGGTCCGCGCCGTTCTGCGTCTTGGGGAACGCGATCACGTCGCGGATGTTCGTCGTATTGCACAAGTGCATGACGATGCGGTCCAGGCCAAAGGCCACGCCACCGTGCGGCGGGGCACCGTAGCTTAGCGCGTCGAGTAGGAAGCCGAACTTGGCCTTGGCTTCTTCCGCATCAATGCCGAGCAGCTTGAACACCTTGGACTGCACATCAGGCCGGTGAATACGGATTGACCCGCCGCCGAGTTCACTGCCGTTTAGTACGAGGTCGTAGGCGTTGGATTTGATCGATGCGATCGTATCGTGGTCCGTCGATTCGAGCTTGTCCATGTCCTCGGGTTTAGGCGCGGTGAACGGGTGGTGCAGCGACTTCCATCGTTTGGTCTTGTCATCCCACTCGACCATCGGGAAGTCAACGATCCAGACCCACTGCCAGTCGCCTTCTTTGATCAGCCCTAGGTCGTGGCCGAGCTTGACGCGCAGCTCGCCAAGCACGCGGTGAACGGTCGCGGGCTTGTTGTCGACGCCGAAGCAAAGCAGGTCGCCATCTTCTGCACCAGTTACAGCAATCAGTTCATCCGTGATTGGCTCAAGGAACTTGGCGACACCCGTTGCGAGCTTGCCACCCTCGATCTTAGTCGTGGGCAGGCCACCCGCACCGAATTCTTTTGCGAATTCGGCGAGCGCGTCTGTTTCCCTGCGGGACATCTTCGCGCCGCCGGGCACACGGATCGCTTTGACGATGCCGCCCGCGGCGATCGCGCCGCTGAAGACTTTGAAGTCGGTCTTTGCGACGACGTCGGTGACGTCTAGAAGTTGCATGTCGAAACGCAGGTCAGGCCGATCGCTGCCGTATTTTTCCATCGCATCGGCGTACGTCATGTGCGGAATCGGATTCGGGATGTCGATGCCCAAAATCTCTTTCCACAGCTTGCGGATCATGCCCTCGTTGGTCGTGATGACATCGTTTTGATCGACGAAGGACATCTCCATATCGAGCTGCGTGAACTCGGCTTGTCGGTCGGCACGCGGGTCTTCATCACGGAAGCATCGCACGATCTGGAAATATTTCTCGACGCCGCCGACCATGCAGATCTGCTTAAAGATCTGTGGGCTCTGCGGCAGCGCGTAAAACTCGCCAGCCTGCAAACGCGAAGGCACCAAGAAGTCGCGTGCGCCTTCAGGCGTCGAACGGCAAAGGAAGGGCGTTTCGATCTCGTAGAAGCCCTGCTCGTCGTAGTAGTCACGCATCAGCTTCGCGACGCGGTGGCGGGTCTTCAGGATGTTGAGCATGCGCGGCCGACGCATGTCGATGTAGCGGTAGCGCAGTCGCGTCTCTTCGCCGACCTTCTCGGCTTCATCCGGGATGAAGGGCGGGTTCGCTGAGTCGGCTAGGACTTCTGCGGAAGAGGCGTCGACTTCAATCTCGCCGGTCTCGAGCTTAGGGTTCGCTCCGCCTTCGCGGTCGATGCACTTGCCGGTGACCGTGATCACGTCTTCGCGACGGAGGCGCTGCGCCATCGCGTGGGCGTCTTTGGACTCGGGGTGGAAGACGATCTGCGTGATGCCTTCGCGGTCGCGGAGATCGATGAAGCGGACCCCGCCGAGGTCGCGGTAGTTATTCACCCAGCCCGCGAGGGTGACGGTTTGGCCGAGGTGGTCTTTACGAAGTTCGTTGCAGTGGTGGGTGCGTTTCATGATTGGGTGTTGGGTATTGGGTTTTTGGTATTGGGGCAAGCCGTATGAGCGGCGTATGCCAAGCCGAGCATGATACCATCACGGAATCTGCGGTATCGCTCAGCCTTGCCGCCTTTTCAGAAACCAACACCCAAAGCCCAAGACCCAACACCCATGTTCACCGGCATTGTCCAAACCACGGCTAAAATTATCGATTCCACTGCGACCCAGACGGGCCGACGCCTGATCGTCGAGCGCGGCAAGCTACAAGGCGTCGTTCAGCACGGCGACTCGATCTGTGTCTCCGGCGTCTGCCTCACCGCGGTCGAAATCACCGACGAGCAGCTTGGCTTCGATGTGATCCACGAGACATTAATGAAGACCTCGGTCGGTGCCCTGGGGGTCGGTGACTTGGTCAACCTCGAGCCCGCGGTGACGCCGAGCCAGCCGATGGGCGGGCACTTTATGCAGGGCCATGTTGATAGCCTCGCGGTGATCGACGCGATCCATACGGATGGTGGTGAGTGGCGGATCACGCTCAAGCCCGCAAACGACTCTGCCGACCTCATGGCCTACATCATCCCGCGCGGGTCGGTCGCGATCGATGGTATCTCGCTCACACTTGCACGCGTCAGCGATGACTCATTCGACGTAGCTTTGATCCCCGCAACGCTTGAACTCACGACGCTAGGCCAACGCAGCGTCGGCGATCACGTGAACATCGAAGCCGACATCCTCGCGAAAACGATCGTGCATCAAATGCAACGCATGCAAGGCAACGCCGAGGCTAAGCAACCAGTCACGCTAGATCTGTTGCGCGAGGCTGGTTTTGTGGGTTGAATAGCAGCTCGCGGCAGCCCGGTGCCGCGAGGTGTAAATCGCTCTGTCACGTGATGTAAGCTCTTTTATCTTGGTACCAAGATTCCGCCAAGTGCGATGTGAACTCAAGCCACTTCCGACCGCGTCAGTTTGAGTGGCTTGTTTGCCTCAACTTCTTCATCAAGTGCAGGCTCGCCAGCTTCTTTCGCAACCGCTAAGCACAGCACCGTGAGGTCGTCTTTTTGGTTCAGTGAACCCGCCTGCTCGTCGAGCTTGTCTTCGAGGCGTTGGATCGCCGCGGCAGGGTCGCCGTTGCCAAGGTCGAGGAACTCTTTCGCGTAGTTCTCGTTGGCGACCTTTCGCTTGCCGTTATCGTTCGTTTCTTCGTCCGGGAATGCACATTCGAAGCCGTCGCTATAGATGAGCAGCCGGTCACCGGGCCGAAGTTGGACGGTGGTTTCTTCGTAGACTTCGTCTTCAAAGACGCCGAGCAATCCGCCCTCTGGCTCAATGGTTTCGACGCTTTCGTCTTCACCGCGCAGGATCATCGGGAAGGGGTGCCCCGCCCGCGCCATGGTGAGTTCCATGGTGCGTGTGTCGAGCACACCGTAGCAAGCAGTTGCGAAGCGGACCTTGCCGTTCTGCGTGCTGATCATGTCGGCGTTGAGCTGTGCGAGGGCATCGGCCGGGGTCAGCAGAGCGTAGCCTTTGGGCGAGTTCGAGTCGATGCGTTTACCGCGTAGGGAACGCTTGATGTAGACGGTCATGAGCGCCGCGGGGACGCCGTGCCCGACGGCATCTGCGACGAAGAATCCGATGTGGTGTTCATCAAGGCGTTGGACATCGTAGATATCGCCGCTGACGTAATCAGCGGGGCGGTAGAGCACGTGGAACGAGACGGGCTTGATACCAGGCAACTCGTTGGGAAGGAACTCACGCTGGAACTGTGCTGCCAGGCGCAGCTCTTCATCGAGCTTACCGATCTGTGAGCACAGCCCTTCATGCTGAACCGAAAGCACCTTGACCTCGCGACGCATCGCTGCGATCGCGGGGGCTTGGCTGAGCAGTGCTTGCAATGCAACGCACGCCTCTTCCGGAGCGGTCCCCGGCGGGCACGCGACAATGCCTTCGCTATGTAATTCACCGAGTGTTTCGCTCCCGCCAGGCCGTGTGAGCAGCGTCGGCAGGTGGCGGTCTTCGCACTCGCCTGTGACCGCAAATAAGTCGCCTGCGGAGGGGTCATCCAGCAGCAGCCAAACCGCTTCGATGTCGTCGAGCACGGTCGGCTCCTCGATCACCCGCTCCATGGCAAGCACCGAAACACTTGGCCGATCCAGCCCGCGCCAATGCGACAAAACCTTCTGCACACCACTGGGCACGCGATCTTGCAAAGCACCTTTATCTGTTACCACTAGCATACGACTCATCGAAACGCCTCCTCAATCACCGCGCTAAGCCAACGGGCCCGGCAGTTATCGGAGACATCGACTTATTGGGCATTCAACTGAAGCACCGTCTCGGGCAACGCGAGCTTTTCACCACGTTTAAGCCCAAGTTCCGCTATCTTCCCGCCCTTGAGCTCGACCGCGTAGAGGATTGACCCCGTCGTAGGATAGCCTGTGAAAGGGTTTTTCCAACGGGCCCCGCCGATCGGCTCGATCACCTTCATCGCGTGCAGCGAATCGATATAACCGTCGTCATCGATAAAGATCAGATCAATCGGCACATAGCACCGCCGCATCACGAACTGCGTCTTCACCGGCGAGGGAAACTTAAACAACATCCCGCCATCGTCCGCGATCGATTTACGATCCGACAACCCCTGCGTGCGCGACTCGCCATCGATCGCCAGTTCGAGCTTGAAGGTTTGATCCTTCAGCGTCAGTTCGATCGTCTTGGCGGGTGCCGTTTGCTTGAGCGTATTTGAGTCGCTTTGATCCGCAGCCTCGCCGCTGTTGCCGCAGGCCTGCATGCCGATCAGCATCGCGATGATGAAGACGCATGCGATCGTCCGTGCGAATTGCCACTTCACTATTTGTTGTCCGTCAGCCATTGCTCGTCCTCTTCGGTGTAGCGTGGCGGATCATACACGAGCCGCTCTGGGTTGAGCCTTTCGGCAAAGTCCCTCGCCGACATAGGCTCCAGTTTGTCGGTCAGACCTGCCCACTTGGCCAGCAGCCCGACCACTCGCTCGCCGGGCACCCCCGCGTCCATATGCGTCGTCAGCCGGACCGAGTCGTGCCGCTTGGCCATCCGCCGACCGTCCGGCCCGTAGACCAACGGCAGGTGCCAATGCCTCGGCACATCCCCCAGCCCCAGCAGCCTATACAAAACCATCTGCCTCGGCGTAGACATCAACAAGTCGTCCCCACGCACCACATCCGTCACCCCTTGTCGAGCGTCATCCACCACCACCGCCAGCTGATACGCGGGCAACCCCGCCTTGGTCGCCAAGACGAAATCCCCGACCTGCTCCTGCACATCCACCGACTGTGGCCCAAGCACCTGATCGACAAAGTCCACCGCACCGCTAGGCACCATCACCCGCCAAGCAAACGCATCATCCGCAAGCACCGGCGGTGTGCCTTCAGTCACTCTGTACCGCCCCTCAGTCGGCCGACTCAACCCCGGGTACCGAGTCTCGCCATCGCTTGCATGCGGCGCAGACGCCGACGCCGCAATCTCCTTCCGCGTCGCACGACACGGATACAGCAGCCCCGCATCCCGCAGCCGCTCCAGCGCTTCCCGGTACGGCGACAAATCATCGCTCTGCTTCACCGGCCCCTCGTCCCAATCCAGCCCCAGCCATCGCAAAACATCCACCGCTCCCTGATCCGCACCCTCGCGCACTCGGCCCGCGTCCAAGTCCTCGATCCGCAGCACCACCCGCCAGCCCAGCCGACGCGCCAACGCCCAGTTCACCACGAACGTCAGCGCATTGCCCAGGTGCAGCTGCCCCGTCGGCGACGGCGCCAGTCGAGTCACACGCGTTGTAGAGGAATCATCAAGCACAACCCGCTATCGTACCGCTATGGCCGAAGCGAACCCCAAAACGTCTCAATCCAATCCTCAGGACTCCCGGAGGCCCCGACTCGCCGTCGCGCTCTCCGGCGGAGGCACAACCCTCCTCAACCTACACGACCGCATCAACGCAGGCACCCTCCACGCCGAGATCGCCTGCGTCGTCGCCTCCAACGACCACTGCAAAGGCGTCGAACGCGCCAAGCAACGCGACTTCCCTGTCCACGTTCTGCCCCGCAAAACCTACCCCGACAAGCACGCTTTCTCCGACAGCGTTTTCAACGCCTGCCGTGAGTTCGACGCCGATCTACTGATCCTTGCGGGCTTCCTTTCCCTGCTGGTCATCCCAGACGATTTCGCCAACCGCGTCCTCAATATCCACCCCTCGCTCCTGCCCAAGTTCGGTGGCAAAGGCATGCACGGCCACCACGTCCACCAAGCCGTCATCGACGCCAACGAAACCACCTCCGGCTGCACCGTCCACCTTGCAGACAACACCTACGACACCGGCCCACCCCTGCTCCAAAAAACCTGCCCCGTCCTCCCCGGCGATTCCGCCGATACCCTCGCCGACCGTGTCTTCGACCTCGAGTGCGAAGCCTACCCCCAAGCCATCGCCGACCATTGGCAGCAGCTCCAAAATCACAAAAAATCGTGAACCAAAGTGCGTAAAGACTCACGGGTCGCTTCCCACCAAAGAGCCAATCCCCCTCGCGCACAATCGACGCACTATTACCCCGCGAACTTCGCTTCGGTGAAGCCCACGGCTCTGCTGCGAGTCACACAGCAACACCGTGGGATCGAGCGACAGCAATACTCAGGGTTCCTGCGCATCGCTAGAGCGTTTCAACTTTCTTTGTAGCATGCCGATCACTCCCCTCCCTCCGAGGGAGGGGTCGGGGGATGGTGTCGAATGATCTTAAGCTACCCGTCTTTTAAAACGCTCGACAACCCCTCCCAACCACCCCCTCCGAGGGGAGGGGTTTGAAAAACGCTAGAAAGAAAGTGAAAACGCTCTAACCCCCAAACCCATAAAAGTAATCTCCCTCAATCAATCCCCAGCTCTCAACCCCGCGCGCACAACCC
>JBGCDC010000427.1:0-3137 GCA_045105055.1 Phycisphaeraceae bacterium
CCAGTCCTACGTCATCCACGACGGCAAACGCTTCCAACTCAAAGACGTCGTCACCGAACTCGGCGGCGCGATCATCGGCTCCAGCATCTTCGACAAGTACGGCAAGTGGCCCGTCTACTCCAAGTTCTTCGACAACATGGGACCGATCCCCCACCACATGCACCAGACCAAAGAGCAGGCCGCGCTCGTCGGCCAAGCGGGCAAGCCCGAGTCCTACTACTTCCCGCCGCAGCACAACAACGTCGGCAACAACTTCCCCTACACCTTCATGGGCTTTGAGCCCGGCACAACTCGCCAACAAGTCGTCGACTGCATCGCCAACTGGAACAAAGGCGACAACAAAATCCTCGAGCTGTCCAAGGCATATAAATTACAGCCCGGCACCGGTTGGCTGATCCCCCCGGCCGTGCTGCACGCGCCCGGCTCGCTGTGCACCTACGAACCGCAATGGGGCAGCGACGTGTTTGGCATGTACCAGAACCTCGTCGAAGGACGCGAAGTGCCTTGGTCGCTGCTGGTCAAAGACATGCCCGCCGACAAGCACCAGGACATCGACTTCATCGTCGACCAACTGGACTGGGACAAGAACGTCGACCCGAACTTCAAAGACAACAACTACCTAGAGCCCATCGTCGACACCCATGACGATGCACACGTCGACAAGTGGATCGTCTACGGCAAGGTCGGCGGCGAACAACTCTTCACCGCGAAAGAGCTCACCGTCCTGCCGGGCGGCAAGGTGACCATCACCGACAACGGTGCGAGCTCGATGATCGTCGTCCAGGGCTCCGGCTCGATCAACGGCATGACCCTCGACTGCCCAAAGCTCATCCGCTTCCACGAACTGACCCAAGACGAAGTCTTCATCACCGAAGGTGCGGCGAAGGCCGGCCTGACCTTCGAGAACACCTCGAGCACCGAAGACCTCGTCATCCTCCGCTACTTCGGCCCAGAAGTGAACCCCGCCGCACCAGCCGTCGGCGACTACAAGAATGCATGACCTCAATCAGAGCACGAAGCGTCAGCGAGTGCCATGAACCACAGAAAACTCAAAGCACTCGCTAACGCTTCGTGCTCTGACAAGATACAACCCCAACAGCTTCTTCTATAAAAGAGATACACCTATGAAAAAAACAACCCTCAAACTATCCTTACTCGCCTTCGCGATGGCACTCATCACGGGCTTTGCCATCACCCCGGCACAAGCATGTAAGAAATGTGCGAAGCACAATACGTCGACCGAGAAGAAAGACGACCACGGCCACGAACACCTCGACGAGGCAGAAGGCTTCACCACCATCCTCGGCAAGGGCCACACCGATGGCTGGACACTCGGCAAGCACATGAAGTTCGAGGATGGCATGATCGTCGCGGGCACCATGGACGAAAAGATCCCCGGAACGCTCTACGCCTACCACGACAAGACTTACTACAACTTCGAGCTCCGCGCCCAGGCTAAGGCCGTCGGCCCAGAGAAAACCAATGGCGGCTTTCAAATCCGCTCGGCCGTAAACGACAAAGGCATTATGTCCGGCTACCAAGCCGACATGGGCTTTAAGTACTGGGGCCTGGTCTACGATCAGGGCCGACGCAACTCCCTGCTGACCAAACACGAAGCAGGCATCGACCTCAAAAAAGATATCAACTGGGGTGAGTGGAACGACTACCGCGTCGTCTGCAAAGACAACGTGATCGAGGTCTACATCAACGGCAAGCTTTTCTCTAAGCACGTTGAAAAGGACGCAGAGATCGCCAAGGTCAAAGGTCAGATCGGCCTACAGATGCACGCCGGCCCACCGAGTGTCCGCTACTACAAAAACATCCGTATCAAAGAACTCGACTAACCATTTAAATGCATTGCCCGGGAGGGCGAGGCTCCCGCCGAGCCGAAAGCCGCAGAGGTTTCGCGGCTCGGCAGGGGACTCGCCCTCCCTTTTTTACGACAACGCTTAACACTGCTCCTTAAGAAGGAAACACCATGAATTACCTGCGACACATCGCCGCCGTCTTCACCTTGCTCCTCTGCCTGACCAGCCTAGCTGTGCAAGCTGAAACCCAAAAAGCCAACGGCAAGCTCAAGGTCTTTATCCTTGCCGGCCAGTCCAACATGGTTGGCTTCGGCACGGTGCTCGGCGATAAGCCAGGCACCATGCAGACACTCATCAAAGAAAAACCCGAGGCCTACGGCCACCTCGTCAAAGACGGCAACCCGATCGTCCGAGACGACGTCTACGTCGTCAATCTATCTGATCCAGGTAAACAAAAAGAAGCGGGCTTCCTCGATACGAACTTCGGCGCACAAGCAAATCACATCGGGCCGGAGTACGCCTTCGGCTGGGTTGTTGGTGACTACTACGAAGACCCCGTCCTCATCATCAAGTGCTCGTGGGGCGGCCGATCGCTGGCACACAACTTCCTCCCGCCAAGTATCGAAGACTACGCCAAGCCACAAAAAGACGGCGACAAGGGCTTCCATTATGCCGAGGTCATCCGACACACCAAGGAAGTCACCGGCAACCTAAAGAAGTACGTACCCGGCTATAAAGGTAAGGGCTTCGAAATCGTCGGCTTCGGCTGGCACCAAGGCTGGAACGACAGCATCGATCAAGGCGCGGTCGACGTCTATGAACGTAACCTCGTCGCACTGATCAAGGACCTACGCAAAGATCTCGGCGTCATGGATATGTCCTTTGTCAGCGCGAACACCGGTATGCGTGGCTGGGAACTACCCGATCGCTACCGAGCCAAGGTCGAGAAACACGTCGAGGCACAACTCGCTGTTGGCGACCCGCAGAAGTACCCCGAGTTCGCAGGCAACGTGGCCGGCGTCGAGACCCGCGGCTTCGCTCGCACCAAAGAGCAGTCGCCCTCAGGTCAACAATTCCACTGGAACCGCAACTGGGAAAGCTACTACCTCATGGGGCAAGCCATGGGCAAGGCAATGCTAAAACTCAACGCCGAGTAACCCCAGAAACCTTACCAAAAGCTTCATATTAAGCCCCTTCACCGGGGCTTTTTCATGCGCCAACGGCTTTTTTCCAGGCAAGGATGCAAAAATGAAAGTTTGTGGTTGATAAGGCCGACGCTTTATGTAAGTATACGCTTACTTCTTTGAACTGAGGGTTCATCATGGAAAT
>JBGCDC010000428.1:0-2245 GCA_045105055.1 Phycisphaeraceae bacterium
CGCCTAATGCAACCGTCTGCTCGGTGGTGCTTGTCTCGATAGTGATCGTTACGGCACTCACCCGTGATGCTCCCAGCCCAAGCCCTGCAGGTTGATTCGTTCGTTGCCGTCGATCAGCGTGATGCCTTGGGCATCAGTCACGACGCCGATGCGTGTGATCGGCACATCGTCAATCTGCTTGGGGATCGGCGCGTTCGCGTCGGCTGTAAAAAGTAGTTCGTAGTCTTCGCCATCGGCGACGGCATGAAGCCAGCCGGGCCGACCATCGAGCGCCGCAAACTGCCGAGCAACCGCAGACACCGGGAGCAAGTGTGCCTTGACCTCAGCACCGCCGACCAAGTGCGGAAGATCCCGCGCTAAGCCATCGGACAGATCGATCATCGCAGTGGGCCGGGTGTCTGCGCTGGCAGCTAACGTGCGCGCCACGGCAAGGCGCGGCTCAAAATCGAGGTGATGCGTTCGGCCGTCGTAGGCGTGATTCGAGCCACCGAGTTGGCCAGTGACATAGATCGCGTCGCCGACTATCGCGCTGGTTCGCTGCACTGGGGCGATACCATCGGCCGTCGCTAGCACGGTCACGCTCAAAGACAGTGGGCCGTCGTTCGTCGCGGTGTCACCGCCGATGAGTGGCGCACCGTAGGCTTGGGCTGTTTCACGCAGCGAGGCCATGAGCTCCTCCGCTTCCGCCATCGCAAAACCCTTGGGCAAGATCGCGGAGACCAGCGTCGCTAAAGGTTTTCCTGCCATCGCTGCGACATCGGATAAGTTCCGCGTCACGGCCTTACGCCCGATCTGCTTGAGTGTCGCGCTAGCGCGATCAAAATGCACGCCTTCGATGACCTGATCGACCGCAACAAGCAACTCATGCTCGCCGAGGCGAAGTGCGCCCATGTCATCGCCCGGCGGGATGGTGACCTGCTCTGGCAACGACCCGTTGTGAGCCATAATCGATCGGATTAGTTCGAACTCTCGCATCGCAAGATTGTACGTGCGTTTGCGCGGATATCACTTCGCGAGCTTCGCGATCAGCCGCCAGATATCGTGACGTGACAACTCGAGCCCGGCTTCGGCATTAAACGCGGTGCACAACGCCTCAAATACAGGGGTATAAAGCAGCTGGTCACGCTTGGACAATGCACCGACCTCGGCCACAACCTGACCTGCCAACATGGTCTCTTGCTCCGATGTGATCCTCGGCCGCTGCCCATGCGCCTTGCCCATGCGCGGCAGCTTCCCCGCCTTCCGCAAGTTATGTAAGCGATGAAACACCTTGGCACGCGACGGCGCATCACCATCGTCGCCATACATCGAGCTGTAGAGCGTCTCGAACGCATCGGTATACGGCAGATCATCAAGCGTCCGGCCCTGCTTTTGATACACACTGATCAGCAGGTCGTCATCACTCGTCGGAAAGAGTAGTTCGTCGGGCATGGTAAGAGTGTAGATCGTCGAACGAAATCAAGACACCGTCTGCGCCGTCGGCGTAGGTGCGATCGGCTTGGGTACGGGCTGCCCATCCCAATAGATCAGGCCCGGCTCGGTCACACCGTCCATTAATTCGCCGCCGGGCACGATGCGGAGCGTCAAGCCGTGCGGCCCGCAACCCAGCGGAGAAGCACTCGTTTTATACAAGCATGTCTTGCCACCCGACTCGACACACGTCATCTCGACAGCCTTAGGCGACACCAGTCGCCCGGCATCATCGAGTCGGCCAATCAACGCCTGCACACGCAACTCCTCTGGCGACAAGCCACCCAAGTGGACCTCGGCTGACACTTCGATCGATTCATCCGGCCTAAGCGACTGCCCCGCGTTGCTCTCTACTTTCTCAAAGCGCAGCGACGGCCAAGCAAAACGAAGCTTCTCCTTGAGCTGAGCCCGCGCGACCGATTGCGACATGCCATCGGCCATTAGCGAACGAGCGCGTGACAAGGCGGGCAGGTAATACTGCTCGGTGTACTGCTGGACCATACGGTTCGTATTGAAATATGGCGCGAGCTCTGCGATCGAATGCTTCATCATCTTGATCCAACGCAAAGGCAGGCCGTGCTCATCGCGATCGTAGAACATGGGCACGATCTGCTTCTCGAGCAAGTCGTACAGCATGCGCGACTCGATCTCGTCCGCGAGTTCTGGGTTGTCGTGATCCTCGCGGTAGCCGATCGCCCAGCCGACGCGCGCGTTGTACGCCTCATCCCACCAGCCCTCGGGGATAGACGCATTGGGCACGCCGTTGACCGCCGCC
>JBGCDC010000429.1:0-10403 GCA_045105055.1 Phycisphaeraceae bacterium
CATGAGCGGTCAAGGCAAACGATTCGGCCGCGTAACGCATCGATTCGTCGTTCCGCCTGGTGCAGACATACGACTCGACAGCATGAGTGATCGCGTCGATGCTCGTACATGCCGCGACGCTAGCGGGTTGAGTGAGCGTGAGCGAGGGGTCGAGTAGGGCGATGATGGGCAGGGCCTTGGGGTCGCCGCAGGCCATCTTCATGTGCGTGTCTGCGTCGGCGATGAGCGCGTAGGACTGCGCCTCGCTGCCCGTGCCATGCGTTGTGGGCACAGCGATCAGCGGTAGCATTTTTTCAACTGGTTTTTCGGAATGGTGATAGTCCGCCATCACGCCGCCGTTGGTGTAGATGAAGTTGCAGCCCTTGGCGGTGTCAATCGCTGAGCCGCCGCCGAGGCCGACGAGCAGGTCGGGTTTGAATTCGTTAGCCGCTTGGACCGCTGCGTCGACGTCTGCCGTCGACGGATTTTCGTGGACGCTTGCAAATGTCGTCGCATCGAGGCCCGCACGCTTGATGATGTCTAAGCCGCGCTCGGTGTGCCCGGCCTTGGTGACGCCGGGGTCGCTGATGATCATGACACGCTTGGCACCCTGCTCGGCACAGAGGGTGCCGAGATGCTCGATCGCACCATCACCAAACACCAGGCGTGTGCCGGGCGTGTGGTCGAGGTCCGCGGGTGCAGGCGTGCTGATCGTCGTCATGCACCCGCCCCGGCCAGTGCGTGATGGATCGCGCGGCGTTGATAGAGGAACTCAAACAAATTGCCTTCGTGTGGCTGATCCCACTGCGCGCTCGATGTCGGCGCGGGGCCGAGGTTCAGGCGTTGGATATCTTTGCATCGCAGTAGCGCGTTTGTGAACGCTTTGTCTTTGGTGATCGCGGTGACGACGAGCGTCCCGCCGATGGTGCGGAGCATCTCGTCTTGTGGGACTTCGACGACGGATGCGAAGGGGAACATGAACTCGGTGTTGCACAGCACGTGGTCCCACGATTCGCAATGCACTAAGGTCGGCAGCACATACGTACGCCCTTCAAAGTGAGCGAGCCGAGACGTCCCACCACGGACCGCCTCGGTCATATCTGTCGCGCCCGGTTCCTTTAGGCCGCTACTGATTTGGCTATCGGCCCACTCGGCGACCTTGGTGTTCGCGATCGCAGAGAGCTGTGCGTCAGGGTGATGGTTTGGCAGCGGGGCGATCAGCGAGAGTTTTTCTGCGATCGCTTGAGCCAGTTCTTTGCCGTGGCTGGGCACGACGATGGTCGAGGCGTTGATGCAGGATCGGCCGGAGTTGGCGGCGATCGACTTGACGATCACGTCGACATAGTCATGCCAGTTCTCGATTTCGTCTTCACCGATGATGACTTTGGACCACCCTGGGCCGTGGACTTCGACGCGTTCGTCGCCGCCGTACTTCTTCATGGTCGCTTCGCCGCCAAAGATGATGGAGCGGTCGCAGATGTCCATGACGACGGCCGAGCCCTCGTGGTCTGTCGGGTAAAAGCCGAACGCTTCTTCGGGGACACCCGCGGCGATCATCGCTTGCACGACACGCCAAGGCGTCCAAGGCTCATCACTGCCGGGCTTTAAAATGACCGGGGTCTTGAACGCAATCGACGGCAGCCACAACGCATTGACGCCCGGCGAGTTACTGGGCATCACCATGCCTAACGCCTCAGTCGTCGGGTAAAAACTCACTGCGGTGTCGTTGACTTCGCCAAAGCCCGCATCGATCACGGATGGATCAATGCCGCGCGTGAGGCCTCGGACGATGTCGCTTAAGTGGGTAAGCGCTTCATTGACCTTAGACATGTTGGCACGGACGAGGGTGTGCGGCAGGCCACTAGTGCGCGAGAGCTGATCAACGTAATCGTCAGGCGACTGCATGCCGTCACCAAGCGGCAAATCAGCGGTCATGAATAACTCGCCCGCTTTGGCGGACATGGCGATTAAGTCTTCGCAGGGGATTGCGTCGAGCGCGGCTTTGGCGGCGGCGAACTTGTGCGCGTCACGCCGAAGCAGGCCCGCGTTGCCGACGGACATCTCGGCGACGACTTCGCCCGTGCCAAGGTCTTTGATCTGACGCGTGTTGACGCTGCGGTAGGTTTCACCGAGACGGAGGATCGGGATGTGTGGGAGGTTTTTCATGGTTCTGTTTTGGAACCGCAGATGAACGCGGATTAACGCAGATCAAGGCAGTGCTATTGATTGACGTCGCTTGGCAAAACAGATTTCAGATTGGTGAATTGTTTTGTCTTGAACATCTGCGTTTATCTGCGTTCATCTGCGGTTACAAAATAAAAATAGCTCTAGTAAACGCCTTCAACAATTTTAGACGTGCTTGCGCCGAAGGGTCGTACTTCGGAGACGCCGTCCCATGCGTATTTTTCTTCCCAAGGCTCGACGCGTTTGGCTTCGTCGCGTTCGAGGAAACGGGGCATGAAGAGTTCTTTGGTGAGGGTGGTCAATTCGACTCGGCCGAACTCGCCGTAGGCGACGGTTTGTGCGGTGTTGTCGGGGTCGACGACGCGTAGGACTGCGCGGGGCTGGGGGCAGTAGTAGGTCGTTGCCCAGCCGTTATCTTTGATGTTGGGGCGGTGGGGCGCGACGCCCATGTGCGTGTTGCGATAGGTGGGATAGAAGCCGACGCCCGCGGTGCCCGCGCAGTCGCCGTCGGGTTGTTCGCAGACTTCTTCGATGAGGAAGCGGGTGTACTGCGGATCCATCGTGGTGCCGCCGACGAACGCGCCCCTGATGCCGAGCTTGACGAGCGACATGCGTTCGCTGAGTGCTTCGAGCAGCTTGGGCGTGGTGAAGAGCGCGGAGACCTCGCGGTGGCGGAGGATGGTCATCGCTTGGTCGATGGCGTGGCCCATGTAGGCCTTGGCCTGCGCGGGGTTGCCCTCGCGGATGACGCGCTTGACCCATCGCGGGTCGAGGTCGACGAAGTAGACCGACGAGTCTCGGCAGTGCGCGAGGTGTTCGATCGCCAAGCGGAGTCGGCGCGGGCCGGTCGGGCCGATCATCAGCCAGTTGCCGCCGCGAGGAAAGTGCTCGTCGTTGAGTGTGTTGGAGAACTGGGTGTAGTCGTACTGGAAGTCTTCCCAGTTGAGGCGCTGCTTAGGCATCCCGGTGGTGCCGCCGGTCTCGAAGACGTTGTACGGCCGACCGGCGAAAGCCTTGGGAATCATCTTGTCGTGCGGGATGTAGCGCAGTACTTCATCGGCATCGAAGTGATCGAACGCCGCGATGAGTTCGTCGAAGGTCTTGATCGACATCGGATCGATGTTTTGCGTTTTGGCGTGCTCGATCCAATAGGGCGTGCCGGTGGCTTCGCTGAAGTGCCAAGCGATGGTGTCGCGCACGTGGGCGTCGAGCTTGTCTTTGGCGAGGGTGACAGGGTTGGATGTGGTGGTTGAAGTCATGGTCAGGGCTTGCTTGGGAAGAACTTATCGATGGCGTCTTGATCGGGTGCTTTGGTCGCGAGGGATACTAGGACGAGTGATCCGACCGAGGCGGCGAAGATGAAGATCGCGGGCATCATGCCCATCACGAGGTACTTGTTGTTGTAGATCTCGCCGACGATGGGGTCACCGTTGTTGATGATGTCGTCCCAAAAGAAGATCGACCAGGTCACGACCGTACAGATGACACACGCGATCGCCCCGGCCCGTGTCGCGCGCTTCCAATACAGCGCCGCGAACACCAGCGGGAACAGGCAGCCAAAGCCCGTGAAGCACCAGACGCCGAGGTCGAATACGTTCGTGTCCAAGAGGAACATCGAAAGGGTGTAGGACAGTGCAACGATGACCAGCACGAACCCGCGGGCCATCCAGATCATCTGCCTGTCGGTGAAGCGATCTTTGCCTGCGACGCGAGCGACGACGTCGTTGGTAAACATCGTGCCGAGGCAGACAAACTGCGAATCGAGCGACGACATGATTGCGGCGAGGATGCCTGCGGTGAGGATTCCGGTGACGAGCGGGTTGTCAACGAGTGCACGGACGATCGCGCCGAGGGCGGCGTTCGCGTTCGGCGTGCCCGCTGCGGTCATGGGTAGGCGAAGATCGCCCGACGCGTAGAGACCCGCGGCCCACATGCCCACGATCACGCAAGGCACCCAAACGAGCATCATGAACAGCGGGTGCATCACAACGGTGAGGCGGAACGTCTTGGCTTTGCGCGCAGTCATCCAATGCTGGAAGAGGTGCGGGAACATGCCAACGGATAGCGGGATCACGAAGTAACTGAAGAAGTAGAGGTAGCCCATGCGCGAGCGGTCCACGTTCTCGGGCGATTCTTTGATGACCATCTCGGAAGCCGCTGCGGGTCCGCCGAGCGCTTTGCTGATCAGCACAAACGCGATGATGCCCGTGATCATGAAGACGATCGTCTGGAACGTATTCGCCCATGCTGCGGATCGCACACCACCGAACAGGACGTAGCAGAGCACGACAAAACAAACAACCAGGCCGGTGAGCCAAGGCGGGAGGCTACCGGTCAAAGGCGACGGCGAGCCGTCAGGCTTGAGCAATACAAACGTCTCGGGGAACATGCCCGCCGAGATCGGTTGCATCGTCTTACACGCGGCGATGATGCCGACGAGCAGGTACGGGATGACAAGCGCGACGAGGATCGGGAAGAGCATCCAGCCCAGCGCGGGCGAGTCGAATCGGTCGCGGAAGAACTGGACCTGTGTCACGTAGCCATAGCGTTTGCCGATGGCCCAGAGCTTGATGCCGATAAGGAAGAAAATGGCCGAGTGGATGAGCCCAGACCAAGACGCCATGAGGCCGTAGACCCCAACGCCGAGTTCAAATGATTTCGCGGACGAGCCGACGAGCGCAAAGCCCGTCATTGTCGTGCCGAAGACCGACATCAATAGTAGGAACGGCCCGATGCTGCGTGATGCAACGAAGTAGTCCTTGCTGGTGCCACGGAAGAATGTCGCGGAAAACAGCCCGAGCAGCAGGAGTAGGGCGAGGTAGCCCATAATCACCCACAGCGGCAGGCGCGAGACCTCGGCGAGATGCATTGGCATAGTGGTTGGCATCATCATTTGTCACCCCCGATGATGGCGGTCGATTCAGGCTGCTCGGTATCACCATCCAGTTCGTCGGCCCACGCCTCGACCTCGCTTGGCCAAGCAAACTTGACCGCAAAGGCCCACAGCGTCACCGCGCACAGCGAGAAGCCCGCGTGGTACGCCAGCGTCACAGGGATGAACCCGAAGACAAGCTCACGGTTGTTCCAGTTCCAGTAGTCCTGGTGCAGGATGAACATCAGGCAGAAGATGATGAGGACGATTTTTTTGCCCATTGAGAAGCTCTTTGCGGTAGGACAGGCATTCCTGCCTGTCAGTTGGCCGAAGGCCAAATGGTTTGCGATTCGGCTTCGCCGAAGTGACAGGCAGTAATGCCTGTCCTACCTGTCAGCGTTTTCTTACTGCGCGTCTTCTGCGATCGCGTAGAGGTGTGATTGGGTTGCGACATAGAGCACGCCGTTGGCGGCGATGGCGCTGGAGTAGATCGGCGCGGCGAACTCGACCTCGGCCAACAGTTCCTTTTCAGGGCCGGCCTTGAGGATGGTCAGGATGCCGTCTTCGTTGCCGAGGAACACCTTGCCGTCCGCGACGAGTGTGGAGGACCAGATGTGGCCGAGCGTATCGTGCTGCCACTTCTTTTCGCCGGTTTTTGCGTCGAGGCAGAAGAGGTTGCCCGAGTAATCTGCGGCGTAGATCAGGCCGTCATGAACGCTCACGGTCGAGATCGTTCGGTCGATTTCCGTAAAATCCCAGATGACCTTTGCGACGCCGTCGGTGACTTGTGTGGGGTCGATGCAGATGAGTCGGCCGACGCCTTCGCCGTGCTCGGGGTCTTGTCCGATGGGTGCGTAGATCAGGCCGTTGGCAATGACTGGCGTGGCGATGTATTCGCTGGGTCCTGGCGGGGTCGCGTAGGGGATCGCTTCGCCTGCTTCGTCGAAGCGGTAGGACTTGAGGTTACCGTCAACTTTCCATCGTTCGGGGAGGATGTCGAAGCCGTCTTCATCCTTGATGGTTTTGGTGTCGTAGCCATAGACGTAGCCATCGCCAGCGCCGAAGACGACAGTGGGCTTGCCTGCGAAGTTGCCGAAGCTTGGGCTGGACCAGTTGCAGTGCATGATTCGGCTGCCGATGCCCGAGGCGTCTTCGCCGACGAGTTCGCCGGTCTCCGCGTCAAGGGCGATGAGTGACGGTGCGTTGGGTGCGGGGATGTTGATGTGCGACCAGTCGACGCCGTTGGACGTGGCGACGTAGAGGACGCCGTCGATGACCAGGCATGAGTTCGAGGTGATGTTGTGCGGGAAGACATTGAGCTCTTCGCGCATGTCGTACTTCCAGATCACGTCGGCGTCTTTTGGACCGATGGCGATGGGGTCTTGGTTTGCACCAGCGTAGTAGGCGCCTTCGTCTTGGAAGCCTTGGTTGCCGTTGGCCATGCCGTTGAGGTCGAGGCAGACGATCTCGCAGAGGTTGGTGACGACGTAGACGCGGTCGCCATAGACGGCCGGGCTTGAGCACATGCCGAGGAACTCCCAGTCGCTGACCTTGCCCGCGCCGAGTTTGTGCAGGTTGAACTGCCAGATCTGCTCGCCTGTTTTTTCATCGAGGCAGAGGAAGACGGAGCGGTCGCCGGTGTACTTCGCATCGTGTGGCGCTTCGTTGTTTGTGCCGACGAGGACTTTTCCTTGGCTGACGACGGGGTTGCCGAAGGCTTGGCTGCCGAGCTTGGCGACCCACTTGACCTTCTTCTTGGTTTCAGGATCGATCTTGCCGGTTCGGCCGATCTCTTCTCCGGGCGCGAAGTCGTGGGGGATGGCTCCGGCGTCGGGCGCGACCATGTTGCGCGACGCGTCGCGTCCCCAGATGGGCCAGTCTTCAGCGTTTGCGGAAGGGAGGATCGTCGTAAAGCAAATTGCGGCGGATGCCACGGCTAATGCGGTGAGTGTTTTGTGTTTCATAAATACTTCCTGTTCGATCTTGTGGGGCGGACAAGAGTGTCTGCCCCACTTTATAAGACAGGCGGCATGAGCCTGTCATAATATTCTTATGGGTTGGGTTCTACTTTGACGTTGTCGACGTAGACGCGGTGTCGGGACTGGGGGGAGAAGCCGTAGATGCCCGGTGAGCCTTCGGTATGGCAGATGGGGACTTTCACGGTGATGGTCCAGTCTTCGGGTTCGTCTTCGCCGCGAGGCCAAGCCTTGCCGTAAACCGTGCCGGTGCCGTCGTCATTGGGCACGACCATCGACTTGATGGTGTACCACGTCTTAGGCTTCCATTTGAAGTCGGCGGTCTCCGCGAGGCGGTTGTGGTTACTGCTGATCTCGATTGCTTGCTTGTTGCCATCGAGCGCGATGATGTATCGCTGATTAATAACACCGACGACGCTCATGCCCCGGCGGTTACCATCGCTCATCACATCGGCCTGCACGGTGTAGCCGGTGTCGTCCGCGTGGCCCATGAAGATCATCGATCGCTGGAACAGCACGCGGTCCAAGGTCTTGGCGAGTACTTGGTTCTTGCCCGGGTCGGTCGGGTCGTCGCGGACCTGCCACTTCATACGGGCACCGATCCATGGCAGCGGCGGGTGGGCGTACGGCACGTTGTCGGTCGCGTCGGTCAGTTCGAGCTTGGCATGTTGGAAGTCCTTGGCGTAGGGCGGGACGGGAAGGATTCGGCCACGCACCGTGCCGCTGGTCTTGATGCGGTCGGTCGCAAGGAACGCACCGGCAGACGGCGCGTTTTTGTTCGACGCGATGATCGAGCCGCCTTGGAGCTCTGCATCAAGACGAGCCTTAACCTTTGCGGTCGGGGGGACCCATGGTTCGAGCAGTGTCTTGTCGATGCTGAAGGAAGGGACTTCGTTGCCGAAGAAATCGATCGCGGTGTACGCGGGCGTCACAGACTCGCCGGGCTTAAGCAGGAACTCGGCGGGCTGGAGCATGAGCTTGGCGACTTGTTCGGCCTTGGCTGCGGGCTTGCTCGTGTCTTGAACAACGAAGCCACCCGATTCACGCCCAAAGCAGTACAGCTTCTCCGTCGAGTGGATGTAGATTTTGCCGTCCCACGCGGTCGCGGTGCCGATGCACTTTCCCTCGAGCTTGGTCTGCTTCACATCCGTCGGCTTCTCTCGGCTCGGCGTGAGAATGAAGAGGCCATCGTTCCAATACGGGATGTACAGCTTGCCGTCGGCAAACAGCGGCGAAGCGTGCAGTTGGCTTGCCCCGAGCTTCATTTCCCAGAGTGTCTTGCCGGTTTTTGCATCGATCGCGATCAGTCGGCCGTCCAGTGCACATTGATAGACAACACCATCGACAAGCGTGGGCGAGCTGGTAAACATGCTCACATCATCGTTCCGCCAAGCGACGAGGTCGTTCTCAATTTTGAGCGGCTTCTCTTTGCTTACGCTGGCTTGCAAGAGGGCTTGGTCGGCACGGATGGCGAGCATGTAGCCCCGGCCCGAGTCGCCGACGTTTTCCTTGCCGTGCACTTGAATGATGAGGTCGTCGCTGGGCACATCGGGTGTGCCGTTGTCGTAGATCAGTGGCGAGGCGTTGACGCCGCCGAGGGACATTTGGTATCGCCACATCGGCTCGCCGGTGCGGATGTTGACGCAGACGAGATTGCCACAGCCTGTGCCAGCGTAGAACACGCGGAAGCCTTGACGGTTTTCGATGTGTGGCGTGGAGAAGGACGAGTCAGCAAGGAACGGCGGGCCGACGCCTGGTGTGGAGGACCAGACAAGTTCGCCAGTGTTTTTATCAAAGGCGTAGAAGCGGTTTCGTGCTGGGCCTTCGCCGCCCCAGTTGGTGGAGATGATGTTGACGATGGCGAGGTCACCGTCGATCGTGACGACGCCGGTGCGTCCGTTGGGGAAGGTCAGTCGGCCGAACTCTTCCATCAGGGAGACTTGCCAAAGCTCGTTGCCATCACGGTCCAGCGCGATGAGCAGGCCCGGCGAGGTATGGATGAAGACGTTGCCGGTCTCGGCGTCGACGGTTGGTCCGCCGATGCTGTAGCGGTTGTAAACGATGTCTGAGATGAAGTCGGCGTAGGAGCGCGACCAGTATTGCTCGCCGGTTTCGGGGTTGAGGCAGTACAGCGTCTCGGTGAGGTTCGCGCCTTCGCCGGGGTAGCCGAGGACGAAGAGGCGCATGCCGTCGTGATACTCGGCGATCGCCGCGGTGCCTCGGCCGGGCACGTCGAGCGTCCAGCGGAGGTTCGCGTCTTCGCCTTCGAGGGCGACATACCCGGGGCCGCTGTGGTTACTTGTTCCGTTCTGGTTCAAGCCGCGCCAGTGCAAGTTGCCGCTGACCGGGGCATTGGGGTCGGGGGTATAAACGCCTGGGCCGCAGGCGCTAAGCACGATGGCAACAAGCAGCAGCAAAGCGAGAGGAGCGGATCGCAAGATCGAATGCATGGTTGGGCCCTGTTCGAGGGGGGAGTGGTCTTTAATGAAAAGTAGTGTACACGTACTTTTTAGTCAAGCGGTTTGACGGTAGAATCACGTTAAAGATTACGGAGCACCATGACGCCACCCAAGCCACCGATCGATGATCCGCACCGCCGCCGCTTGCCCCCGCTGCTTCGTCGGTGTTGGTATGGCCTGAACCAGGCGTTTCGTAAGCGGCTGGCCACGCTAGGTATTACGCCCAACCAGTTCACCGTATTGCGTTGGCTTGAAGAAGACGACAGCGGGGTGCGCCAGTCCGAGATCTGCGCCCGTATGGCCAGCGACCCAAATACGATCGCCGCTCTGGTCGAGCGCATGCACGCCGACGGGCTGGTGAAGCGCAAAGTCGATCCCAAGGACCGCCGAGCAAGGCTGATCTCGCCCACATCTAAGGGCCGACGCATCTACGCCAAGGCCCGCCCCATCGCGGTTGAGCTCCAAGAAGAAGTGCTCGAAGCGATCCCTGTCGCAGAGCGAGAGCGTTTGCTCGAGCAGATCGAGATCCTCGCGAATGCCTGCCAAGCGTCACTTGAAAACGAGCCCGAGGCATCGGCTTCGTAACCCGATCGCGTGTCTTCGATGAAGGCATTCATCAGCCTGGATCAGTCAGTCACTTTCATGCAAATTGTGTGAGCCGATAGAAAAGATCGAGCGACCGGTGTATAACTAGTGATGGTTAGCCGTCTGTCGTGAGGGACAAGCTGTTTTGTCTCAACAAAGATGGCAGGAGAGAGGATCACCCATGTTTATCAATTTAAAGAAATCCGTCACGACCCAATTGCTGGTATCGGCTGTCGCACTATCGGTTTGCGGTAGTGCTGCTGCACAAAGCATTGCGGTTGACAATAACTCGTTCGAGGGCCCAACCGTCTTGGACCCCAACAACCCGTTCATCTCGATCGGTGTTGC
>JBGCDC010000430.1:0-1507 GCA_045105055.1 Phycisphaeraceae bacterium
GTGTCGCTGCATCATGGCTACCCGTCACCGCGATGGCGGGAATCGAAAGGAATGTTTCAGCAATCTCAAGGAGCCCAAAGCCATCGACGTAAGGCATATCTAGGTCGGTCACCACAGCATCGGGCACGCGTTCTTTAAGCAGCCCCATCGCGTCATGGCCGTCTAAAGCAGTCATACAATTCCAATGCTGCATCGCACACCGCGTCGCGACCGCGGCAACCACTGCCGGGCTGTCATCGACGATTAAAACCGTGCGATAACTTAATCTTCTCGTTCTCTCCATGATCTCTCCAACGCTAACTAAGCAGCTTTATTTTTTTCATATGTATTAAATTCAACTTCGACGAGGTCTATAAGCGACGCAGCCTCAAATGGCTTTTTGAAGAGCGTGACGCCGGGGTAATTCGCGAGGTCCTGCTCGTAGACGTTGTAGAAACCACTGACAACAACAATCGGCGTATCCGCCTGCTTACGAATCGATTGGATCAGACTGGCGCCGTCACCATGGGGCATGTTCATATCCGTAATCACCAGCCCAATGTGCCCGTGTTGAAACAACGCAAGGCCCTGCGCACCGCTCGATGCGGTCTTGCATGTATAGCCCGCGTCTTCCAATCGCGTTGCCAAAGCCTGGCAAACACCTTCGTCGTTATCAACGATGAGTATCTCATTCTGACTCATGACTTCCTCCCGCGTTTTGACTCCGTTTCCTTGATATAACCAGTCACACCAAGCACTGCGGCGACAAGATCGCTCGCCTCGTAAGGCTTGCTGAGGTAACAGTTGCCGTCCACGGTCCGCGCACGATCTTTGATATCGGTACAGGTCTCCGCAGAGACAAAAATGATCGGCAGCTGTTTCGAGTCGTACTGCTCACGCAAACGCTCGCAGACCTCAAGGCCGCTCATGCCTGGCATGCGGATATCTAAAAGCACTGCATCAGGCTTCGCTTTTTCGACTGCCGCCAAACCCTCGGTGCCGTTGGATGCGGCACGCAGGCTCACACCCTCTGCTTCAAGCCGAGCGGACATCGCACGCTGAACCATTGGGCTGTCATCAATTACTAGAACGTCAAGCACTTGCTCTCTCCTCTAAATCATCATGAATCACTGAAACGATAGAAGCCATTGCTTGTTCTTGCGGCCAAGTGCCAAGCCATGCCATATTGATCGGGTTGGGTTGATCTCGGCGTTCTGCCGACTGCTGGATCACATGCTTTAGCTTGTCCATCCACTGGTCCGGCTGATCCGTCGGCCCGACGACATAGATCGAACGAGACTCAGAAGTTGGCAAAACCAAATCAAGCGATCGACAGCCCGCTGATAAATCTTCGATTAAGTCCTCGACTTCCACTGAAGGATTAAACGGGCTGACACGCAATAACGTCAACGGCGACACTTCGTCAGACTCGTTGATCCGCTGTGCGTAGCGGCTAGCGATTGCTTCCGGCTTATTGACCGGGATGGTAAAGGCGAAGGTGCTTCCCTCGCCCGGCGTGCTGCTGATA
>JBGCDC010000431.1:0-4705 GCA_045105055.1 Phycisphaeraceae bacterium
ATGGATGGCCTCCCCCACCATGCTGTCAAAGCAAATCATCTCGATCCGCGTCTCTTCAACAGATTCCAATCTTCCCGGCGTCCCGATTGTGGGGTTGCTACCCTGACCGCCTTTGAATGTGCCAATCCCTTGAACATTGAAGGAGCAGTCGGTGTAATTCCCGATGGATCCGCACCCCGCATCACTCATTGCTTTGCGGACTCGGTCTGCATCACTGCGCGGGACGTATACGATCACTTTGGATTTTCCGCTAGCCCCATCCTCAGGCACGCCAACCGACCAGCGTGTGTTCGTTACACCCAACCCATCGCACAACCAATCATTCATCCCGGGCCGTACCGCGTCGAGCGCGGTGTGTGGGCTATAGACCGCGATGCCTTTTCGCACCGCCAACGCGAGCATCTTCTCTTTCCAGTCGCGGTCGGCGAGTCGCTTGAGTGGCTGAAAGATCGGCGGGTGGTAGGCGACGATCAGTTGGCATTTTTGTGCTATTGCCTCGTCCAGTACGGCCGGGGTGAGATCGATGCACATCAGTGCCTTCTTGATCGGCTTGCCATTACCCGCGAGGTGGATGCCCACTTGGTCCCAGTCCTCGGCAAGCCCCTCGGGAGCGACCTGCCTGAACGCCGTTAATACATCGTTGAGTTTCATGCCTACAGCGTATCGCCAACCAAGGGGATTGTGCAGGCATTGACGCGGCGTGGTCGATAATCATTGCGTCTAATCAAGTTGTTTTCAGGAATCTCACGCTATGGACCCAAGCAAGACCACACGCCCCGGAACTGCCCCCGGCATCGCCAAAGGCCCGTCGCCCGCCGAGCTTTTGGCGAAGATGCCTCGTCGCCCGCTGTCGATCGAGCAGCAGGCCGTCGCACTTGAAAAAGTTCAGCAGCAGGCGACCCAGCGCGTGAAGCTCGGCCAACAACTCTTCGAGGCCGCCGACGCTCGACTGAAACAACACCAACAGGTACTCGACGAAATCAACGATCAGCAGACCATCCTCCGCGAGCAAGTGCAGGACGATGTCGCCAAGTCACTGCAGAGCTACGACCAATGGATGGGCCGAATCGATGAGAGTTTCACTAAAGCGATCCGTGACATGACGCAGCGCCTCGACCAACTCGAAGAGACGGTCGCTGGCTCACGCCATGAAATGCAGGACATGCTTTCCAAAGCCGCGGCACTCTTGCAGCAGACGCAAACGCTCTTAGCCGAGACCTTTGACGATGTTGATGATATCGCCGAAGCGATGCAGGCCTCGGCCAGCATGTCACACGATTACGACTTGGACGAACTGGCCGCATCAGCCCAGCCGGACCTCGATGACGTTTCGCGTATCAGAGCCAAGAATCCAGACGATGCGGAAGTGATCGAAGTCGATATCGTCACGCCCACGGACGCATCGGGCATGCCTGCCGACGTCGAAGACGAGCCTAGCATCGATCACGACGACATCTTTGGCCAAGTGCTTCGCCGATTACGGTCAGAAGACGATGACGACAACGCTGCAGCCTGATCACTAAAAGGATCACCTAACGCCGATCTTCATGAGACGACGGGAACTCTGCCTCCTCGCTCGTTCGGAAATTGGGCCCTCGCTTTTACGCTCAGCTTGAAGCTCATCTAAGATCGCCTTGCGTGCTGCGACGCCCGTTTCAGGGAAGTCGGTGATCACACCATCAAGCCCCGCACGCAGGTAAGGGAGCATCTCATCCGCGGGCTGCTTTGGGTCAATACCTTTAGGCAACCTATCATCACGGAACGTCCACGCGTGAACGCGAACGCCTTGTGCATGCGCCGCGTCGATCAGTGCCGATCGGCCATCCGCTAAATCAATCAACGATTTCTTTAGGCCAAGGCCGCTGATCCCTTTGGGCAGGTCCGCGAGGTCGATTTGCTTGCTGGATAACCAATGGACCGGAGCATCCGTCAAGCCCACGATGCGTTCACAGGCGCTGCGGTCAAAGCATTGATAAATGATGGGCAGCGTCTTACCTTCCGCGGCCTTAGCGTTGATCACATCTACGCTGGCGAGATTGACATCAAGATTGATTACACGGTGCCTATCCGGATTCTTGATCTCGATGAGTAGGCCCGTATTTGTGCCATGCGTTTGGTTGTAGTCGTAAACCAGATCGAACAGTTCGGAGAGCGTCGGGATCGCGTACTTACCATCCATTGATCGATCGCGGCCCTTGGCGGGTTGAGTTGCTCTTAGCGTCTTGATCTCAGCAAGCGTAAAGTCCGTGGTGAGCCAGTTCTTGCCATTGGCTTTGCGGTCGGCAAACTTGGGCCTAGCGGCGACGTCCGTTGTCTTCTCGAGTTCGAGGTCGTGCCGACAGACAGGGACGCCGTCCTTGGTCAGCACAATATCCGGCTCGATGAAGTCAGCACCTTTTTCCAATGCGCTTCGATAAGCTGCGAAGGTGTGCTCGGGGTAAGCGCCGCTGTCGCCACGGTGCGCGATCACGGCAGGCGGCTCGCCATCAAGCGTTGACCAGTTGACTTGCGATGAAGCACAACCCATCGCATGAAATACGAGAGCGAATAAAAAGACGGCATAGATGAACTGCCTGCGCACGTGATCACCCCACTGCTGTTTCGGAAAGCTGCAGCGCCTTGCCGAGCTGGCGCAGGGCCTGTCGGATGCGCTGCTCGTTCTCAACAAGGGCTAGGCGGACATAACCCTCACCGCGCGCACCAAATGCTGCACCTGGCGTCAACGCGACGTCGGCCTGCTCGACCATGGCCAAGCAGAAATCATTGACGCTGCCGTTGAACGGCTCGAGGTGCTTAGGGTTGACCTTAGCCCAGAGGAACATAGACGCGCGCGGACTATCGACTTCCCAGCCGAGCTTACGCAAACCCGCGACGAGGACTTCGCGGCGGTAGGCATACTTCTTGGCCTGTTCTTCGATGTGCGAATCGCCTTCACGCATGGCAATGATCGCGGCGATCTGCACCGCTTGGAAGATGCCGTAGTCGTAGTAGCCCTTGACCGTGGCGAGGGCCTTGACCATCTGCGAGTTGCCGCAGCAAAAGCCGATGCGCCAGCCCGCCATGTTGTAGGGCTTACTGAGTGTTGTAAATTCGACGCCAAAGTCTTTCGCACCTTTCGCCGCGAGGTAGCTCGGGGCTTGGTAGCCGTCGAAGCAGGTCTCGCCATATGCGAAGTCGTGCATGACCATCACCTGATGCTTGTCTGCGATTGCGACGACACGTTCAAAGAACTCAGCCTCCACAGTAATTGCGGTCGGGTTATGCGGATAGCAAAGGATGATGCACTTCGGCTTCGGCTGCAGCGTATCGAGCGTGTGGTCGATACGGTCCAAAAATGAATCATCATTGCCAAGCGGGACAGAGACCGTCGACGCACCCGCCAAGATCACCGCATAGGTATGGATCTGAAACGCGGGGTCCGCGACGACGGCGGTATCGCCCGGGCCTAGCAGCGCGAGACACATATGGCTGAAGCCTTCTTTGCTACCGATGGTCGCGATGACTTCGGTGTTGGGGTCAAGCTCGACGCCGAATTTCCGCTCGTACTTGATCGCCATTTCGCGGCGGAGGTTGTAGACACCGGCCGAGACGGAGTACCGGCTGTTGCGTGGATCGAGCACCGACTCACGGATTTTCTCGACCACCGGGTCCGGCGGGGCATCCGTGGGGTTACCCATATTCATATCGATGACATCCGCACCTGCTTTACGGCGGTCGTAAATCATCTGCTTAAGCCTGCCGAGCACGTAAGGCGGCAGACGCTCGATCCGGGATGCGACTTTGATATCCATATTCAATACCTCGGCCAATGGGCCAGTGATCATGTACCGAGTTGATCAACGCGATACGACGCCCCATTCTAGCGCAATCTACAACGCCGCATTTGTGAAACTTACGGGTTCTGGATGGCGCCACGCTGCCGCCGCCAAGCCTCGTCCAACGCAGGGTCGAGCACGACGACATCACTCTGCTCAATCAGCGTCCGAGCAAGCTGCCGCATGCGGACGCGCTCTAGCTCGCTCCGTGTCACTGACGCCAGGTCATCACGGACTTGCTCAAGCTTTGGCGGATCATTGGGTGACAACACACTTTCAAGCCAAAGTATCGCGTACCCCTGATCGAGCGCGATCACCTGGCTCAGCCTTGACCCGACAGTGTCCATCTTGAGCTTGGGCAGCGCGTCTCGGATCGCTTTGGGATAGGTCGAATCAACCGAGCTAATGGGGGAGAGCAGGCCGCCCTGCCGAGCGCTGCTGTCGGTGGATAGCTTGATGGCAAGATCGGTGAATGAATCGCCCGCGACCACCTTCCGACGCGCTATCACAACGCTATCCAGATCCTCCGTGACGATGAGGCGGACCTGATACTTCTTCCCATAGCGCAAGTCGTACGCTTGCTTGATCGCTACTTCGTTGATCGTGACCTGATCGCGAACAATCGCCCGTAGTCCTGCATTGCGTCGGAGCAAAGCCTTAAACCCGTTGTCATCGAGCCCGCGTTGTTCGCGCATCTGCCGAAGCAGCCTCGCAGCCTGATCAGGATCGGAATCCATTGATACGAGCAGCTTGTCTCGCTCGGCATCAATGTCTTCGGTGTTTAGCTCGATGCCCTCTTGCTTGAGTCGCGTCTGCACCGCCCGGTCGAGCAGGATCTCAGCCAGCGCTTCGGCGCCGTGTGCCGAGGCGACTTGGCGGTAGAGTTGGGA
>JBGCDC010000432.1:0-3160 GCA_045105055.1 Phycisphaeraceae bacterium
AGCTCTGCTGCTCTTCGGGCTCGTCTTCGTACTCGCCTTGGTGGCCAAGTGCTTCGGTCGCCGCAGCGATGGCCTTAGGACCAACGCAGACGTCGCCTTGGAAGACCGCGCCTTCGATGACGTTCAGGTGGCTCGTGTAGAGCTGACCCAAAAGCTGTGCACCAGGCATGAGTTCGCAGCCGTGCTCAGCGACGACGTCGGCCTCAGCCTTGCCCGCCATGCGGAGGGTGCCGGCAATGATTGTGCCGTTGATCTGGGAAGACTCGGTCAGTTCGAGCATGCCCGTGACACGCAAGGTGCCCGTGAACTGCCCCATGATGACCGCGTCATTATCGAGCGTCAGTTCGCCCGAGATTTTGCAGTCTGGTCCGAGTACGGTCTTGTTTCGTGTGCCTTCGCCCATGATGAATGCTCCAATTCTTGGCGTCAAAAAGTCGTCTAAAAGTTGCTCGGCAATCAGTGTCCGATGCCGGTATTGCATCGGATGACCAACGTTTTTCATCCACAAACCAGCCGCGACACGAACGCCAAGCCGCAGCCGGGGTTTTCTCGGACGTTTTCACCACACAACACCGCCAAACGACACCCCCGCGCGGTACGCTAGCCCCGTCATGCCCAGCCCAGACCCCACCCGCATCCTCCGACAGCACCTCGAAACCGACGCCCTACTAGGCGTCACCGCCGTCCCAACGCCCACACCCATCCACCCCAACAACAAGCCCATGGCGTCGGCACAAGCCGATGCCGTGGGATCGCGCCCCGCACCCCCGCGCCAACAAACCCAAGCCCCATCGCGTCCCGCCCCCTCAAACTTCGCACTCAAACAACCCCCCGCACGCGACACCGCCCCGCCGCTGCCCCCAGTCAGGCCCGGCGACGTCAAGCTCCTCACCGGACTATCTACCGCCGAAAAAATCGAACGCCTCCAACAACTCGCCGACCAATTCGAGCAAGACCCCAAGGTCCAAGCCCTCCGCCCCCCAAGCACCAACCTCGTCTTCGGCGAAGGCTCCCCCGACGCCAAACTCATGTTCATCGGCGAAGGCCCTGGCGAGCAAGAAGACAAAACCGGCCGACCCTTCGTCGGCCCCGCCGGCGAACTGCTCGACAAGATGATCACCGCCATGGGACTGTCCCGCGCCCCCGTCTACATCGCCCACGTCGTCAAGTACCGCGCCCCCAGCAACCGCATCCCCAACCCCGAAGAGGTCGCCGCCCAAGGCCCGACCCTCGCCCAACAAGTCGCCATCATCAACCCCACCGTCATCGTCGCCCTCGGCGGAGCCGCCGCCAAATACGCCCTCAACAACAACACCGGCATCACCCGCCTCCGCGGCCAATGGGCACAGTTCGTCCACACCGACCCGACGATCCCAGTCATGCCCACGTTCCACCCCGCCTACCTCCTGCGGTCCTACACCCCCGACAACCGCAAAAAAGTTTGGGCCGACCTGCAAGCCGCACTCACAAAAATCTGATCCGTGCGCACGCCCCGCGCATTAGTGCGTAAAGGCTCATTGGTCGCCTTGTGTCCCCCTCGCTTAGCCCCCTCAATTCCATCAGCGCGCACCTCATCGCACCCCCCAAGCCCATGGCCTGCCCACCCTAGGGCATGCCGTGGGATATCGAATTTCAAAAATCGCTCGCTCATTCAATAAAACCACGAACCACAACCCCGCGCGCACAAACGCACAGCATCCACACCCCCGCAACGCACACAAGGCCGACGTACAAATCCCCTTTAGCACGCGATACAATTTATGCACAAGGTGTGTTTCATCAGCGCACTGTGGTTTGATTTTCATTTCAAAAAGAAGTGCGTTGAAAAAACAGGACCCGTTCTTAACAAAAATCTATGGCGGAGCGATGATGTTACTAGTCTCCGCAACGCTGTTTTATTTCGCTTACTTCGCATACAACGAAGGTATGACTGACACGCGGTCTCCGGATTTCAGAAGTAGTATCGCCGTGGCGAGTCTGATCGGTTTCGTTGGGACAACCTTTATCATTGGCGCCTATTCAAGACGATTCAGTCGAAAATTTCTCCCGGCAGAGTTTCAAGAAGACGCGCCCGTCATCGAGTGCAAAGAGTGCCTTTACGACCTGCGCGGATCAGTGCTTGCAGGGAGTGGCACGTGCCCAGAATGTGGCAGTGCTGTCACTGCAGAACAGATCGAACAGATTCAAAGGCTCGATCGGGGCATCAAAGATCACAAGTAAGCGCGGCAAGCCGCGGCGCTTCATGGCTTTGCTTTTTCTTGTGCCTTTGGGGGTGCAGGGGGCGACGCCCCTTGGCGCTCACCGCGGAGGCGATTGCAAACGAACAGCACCAATACATTCGCGATTACAAAAAGAAAAGGCCTGCCGTGATATTGACCACGGCAGGCTTTTGATGTTTAACTTTAAAACAAACAACTTCTTAGTTCTTGACTTCGTACTCCGCGTCGATCACGTCGTCGTCATCGCCCGCACTGTCGTCGCCGCTGCCTTCAGCGCCTGGCTCGCCTTCACCGCCGCCGGCGGCGTTTTCTGCGGCGCTGGCTTCGTAGATCGCTTTGCCGAGCTCTTGCACGTCTTCGTTCAGTGCGGTGAGTGCGGCTTGGATGGCTTCGCCGTCGTCGCCTTTGATCTTCTCTTCGAGGTTACTCAGCGAGCCTTCGATCTTGCCGCGGATTTCCGGGCTGACCTTCTCGCCGTTCTCCTCGAGCTGCTTCCGCGTTTGAAAGACGACTTGGTCGGCCTGGTTTTTCAGGTCCACGAGTTCGCGAGCCTTCTTATCTTCGTCGGCGTGCGCGACCGCGTCCTGCTTCATCTTCTCGATCTCGGCTTCGCTCAAACCTGAGCTGCCGGTGATCTCGATGTTGCTTTCTTTGCCGGTCGCTTTGTCAGCGGCCTTGACGTTGAGGATGCCGTTGGCGTCGATCTCGAAGGTGACTTCGATCTGTGGCGTTCCGCGGGGTGCGGGCGGGATGTCTGCGAGGTCGAACTGGCCGAGCGTGCGGTTGTCCTTGGAGAACTCGCGTTCGCCTTGCAGGACGTGAATAGTCACGCTCGGTTGGTTATCCGCCGCGGTCGAGAAGACTTGGCTCTTGCTCGTTGGGATCGTCGTGTTCTTCTCGATGAGCTTGGTCATGACGCCGCCCATCGTTTCGATGCCGAG
>JBGCDC010000433.1:0-5530 GCA_045105055.1 Phycisphaeraceae bacterium
AGGCCGTTGTTCCCGCCGGGCGGAGTCTTGAATTGCATACGAACGACGAAGTCTTCGTATTGCTTTTCGGTGAGTAGATTGCCGCCGAAGTCTTGCTTGCACTGGATCGCACCGTCGATGACTTCGTAGCTATCTTTTGCACCGATCCAGCCGGTAAGGTCTTTGCCATTAAATAGGCTGGTGAATTCTTTCTCGTCGTCACCATTGATCTCCGCGAGGTATTTGTCGGATTCCGCGTGGGACATGCGACGGACAAAGACGTTTCGGAAGCGTGTCTCGCTGCCATGCGTCTGCAGGTGGATCGGGCCCTCGGCATAGACGGGCTTGTCTCGATGGAAGAAGTTTTCGAGTTCGACGTTATCGACGACGGTCTTATCGTTGAGGATGACGGTGATGAAAGGCCCAACCATGCGGATGTACATCCGGTTCCATTCGCCAATCGGTTTGTCGGCAAGTTGGCTGGGGTCCTTGCCCGCTTTTTTATTGTTCCATAGCCCGCCTGAGCCTTTGTCCGAGCCGTGCTTGTGCGCGGGCTTGTGGTTGGGGTCCCAGATCTGGACCTGTGGGCAGTGCCGAACATAGATGCCCGAGTCTCCGCCAGCGGTCATGAGCTTCCAGTCGACGTACATCTCGAAGTCGCCGTAGTACCGGTTGGAGACGAGGTGCGGTCCCTTGCCGTCGCTGATGAGCTCGCCGTTTTCGACGCGCCAGTGCTTCTCGACGAGTTCGAGTTTTTTGACGCGGTAGTCGTGCCAGGTGTCGTAGTCGAGCGTTTGGAACCACTCGGGATCTTTCGTCTCACCGCCGCCCCAGCCCTTGAGGTCTTCGCCGTTGAAGATCGCGAGGAAGCCTTCGGGTGGTTGATTGTTTTCTTGCGCGGAGGTTGTTGCGGTAACTAACGACACCGCGAAAGTGAGGCAAAGTGGTAGCAGGGCGATACGTTTTAGCATGGTTTACTTTCGTGTTCGATGAAGGCTAAGGCGTGGTCGTAGTCAGCCTTGATTGGCTTTGAGCGCGTCCCAGCCCTTTCGGTAGGTACGTTGGATCATATCATTTGCCGGGGCATGATCGAAGGCGAGCTTAGGGCTGTCCCACTCGAGTTGGCGATCTTTGAAGCCGCCTGCAATCACGCCGACCAAGACTGCTTCAGTCACACGTGCGGAATACGAGAACGGTGTTGAGGTCATTGCCTCGTCGCGGCAAGCGTCGGTGAATTCGGTGTAGTGGCTTTTGTCTTCAAGCTTCTGGATTTCTATATCCAGCGGCTGGCCGTCGCGGTAGAACTGTGGCTGGTTAATATGTGGCAGGAGCATCACGCCTTTCTCGCCAACGAGGAACATCCCGGCACCTGGTAGCTTTAGGTCCTTCGGGAGGTGTGCGTTCGAGACGTCGGGTCGGCTCTTCTGTCCATCGGTCCAGCGGAACGTGAAGTCGTCGGTGGTGTGCTTCGTCGGTGCAAATTGGTATCGGATATCGCCATCAGGCGCGAAGGTCTCTTCGTAGTGTTGTGGGCCTTTGGACAGGACGTGTGAAGGCATGCCTAGGTCTAGGCAGGAAAAGACGGGGTCGAAGATGTGGCAGCCCATGTCGCCGAGCGTGCCCGCGCCAAAGTCTTTCCAGCCGCGCCAATAGAACGGGTGATAAACCTTGTTGGCGTAAGGCCGATGCTGCGCGACGCCAAGCCAGAGATCCCAATCCAAACGATCGGGCACCGGGTCCGATTGTTCCGGTCGACCACCAGCAGGGCCGGCCAAGGATCGACTGACCCAAAGGTGTGCTTCGCTGACTTTGCCGATCGCTCCCGTGCGGAAGGTCGCGGTACCAGTGCGGTAAGCCGAGTGGCTGTGGATCTGCGTACCCATCTGCGTGACGAGCTTGGGGTTGTCCTCGGCCATGGTTTGCATCGCACGCAGCTCGGCGATGTTGTGAGCAAGTGGCTTTTGGACGTGGACGTGGATACCAAGTTGCATTGCAGCGAGCGCGATCGGGCCGTGCATATGGTCTGGCGTTGAGATGAGCAGGGCGTCAATATCCTTGCCCATCTTGTCGAGCATGACACGGTAGTCTTTGAAAGTTTTTGCGTCGGGGTGAAGCTTCGCCGCGTTACCGAGGTTGACGCTGTCGACATCGCAGAGGCCGACGATACGAACGTGTTTGCCGAGAGCCGACGCATGCAAATCTTTGCCACCTCTACCGCCAACGCCGACCGCAGCAAGATTTAGCGTGGCATTGGGTGAAGCCCCCCAGGAGATCGTTGGGCCTAGTAAGGCGGCTCCGCCGAGCCCCGCGGCGTAGCTAAGCAGTTGTCGGCGGGTGGTGGCGAGGGGCTGTGGCTTAGCAGGTCGATTGTGTTTCAAGGTCGGTCCATTTTGGTTGGTGCGCGGGTGAGTCTTTTTAAAATTTAGCAAGTCAAAGTCACATGCGTCGGGGCTCGCCTTGTTTTAGACGCTAGACACAGGATTAAATTAAACTACAGGCTCCTAAGAAAGAGGATAAACCTTCACACGGAAAGAATGTGATGCGAATCAAAGTTGGCGTTGTTGGTCTTGGAATGATGGGTCTTACGCACTTGGATGCGTATGCGAAGCTCGATGATGTCGAGGTTGTGGCACTGGCCGATCGCGATGAAGATCGACTCAACGGCAAGGCCAAAGCCGATGGCAACATCGAAGGCCAAGCCGAGGGCGGCTTCGATTATGACAGCGTGCGCAAGTACACCGATGCGGCCGAGCTGATCGCGGACCCGGATATCGATGTGGTGGACATCTGTTTGCCGACGCCTGCCCATGTGCCGTTTGGCATTAAAGTCCTCGAAGCAGGTAAGCACCTGCTCACTGAGAAGCCTTTGGCTCGCTCGTATGACGACGCGATGAAGCTCGTTAATGCCGCGAAGGCTTCTGACAAGATCGCCATGACCGCGATGTGTATGCGTTTTTGGCCGGGCTGGACTTGGCTGAAAGAAGCCATCGAAGATCAGCGGTTCGGCAAGCTCTTGTCGCTGTCGTTCCGGCGCGTCGCATCCCACCCGCAAGGCCCGTTCTATCAAGATGGCGATGCCAACGGCGGGGCGGCACTCGACCTACATATCCACGACGCCGACTTCGTGCAGTTCCTATTCGGCCTGCCCAAATCTGTCAGCAGTGTCGGCTACTCGAGCAAGACCAACGCGGTCGACCACATCGCGACGCGCTACGACGTCGGCATCGATGCGCTGGTCCGTGCAGAGGGTTCGTGGGCGATGGCCGACGGCTACGCTTTCCGGATGCAATACACGGCGAATTTTGAGAACGCGACCGCTGAGTTCGATAGTAGTGCCGACGATGCGCTCACCGTCGCCCAGGCCGGCGAGGCCAAGCCCGTCGAACTCGAAGACGGTATGGGGTACGATCACGAGATCGCATACTTCCTAGATTGCGTCCGCAACCAAAGGCAGCCCGAGATCGTGACGATGCAAGATGCAGCGAACGCGGTGCGTTTGATCGAGGCGGAGGTTGAGAGCGTGCGAACCGGCACGACGATTTCATTGGATTGATCGGGGAGCTTTGGAGGAATCACGATCGCTCTAAACGATGCATCAAATTGTTACGTGGGATTGGACCTAGGTGGCACGCAGATCAAGGCGGGTCTTCTGGATCCATCCTCGTCAGTGATCGCTAGCGCTACCGATCCGACGCCAACCGATTCGCGCCCCGAGGTTGTTGTGCGGGCGATGGATACGATGGCTCGCCGGTTGGTTAAAGAGTCGGGGCGAGCCTGGTCGGATGTGCAAGGCATTGGCATCGGTATCCCCGGCCTGATTGATAGCCGAACAGGCATCGTGCGTGCCTGTGTCAATCTCAAAGGGTGGAAAGATGTTGCTCTTCGAGAGTTGGCCGACGAGGCGATGGGCAAGCCCGTCGTGGTCGACAACGACGCCAACGCCGCGGCCTTCGGCGAATACTCCATCGCTCTTAAACGCAACACCGGGCTGCACCACCTCGCGCTCGTCACGCTTGGCACAGGTGTCGGCTCGGGCATCGTCCTGAACCGACGCGTCTTCCATGGCGGTGGCGGACTGGCAGGCGAAGTTGGCCACATGATCGTCGAGCCCAATGGCCACCTTTGCGGCTGTGGGCAGTACGGCTGCCTCGAGCAATACGCCTCCGCTACTGCGATGGTCCGCCAAGCAACCGAACTCATGGCCGCGGGCAAGAGCTCCGTGCTTCGTGAAAAAGTTGATGCGAAGACGCTCAACACGCAAGATATTTTCTCCGCAGCCAGCACGGGCGACCTCGTTGCCGAGCGTTTAGTCGATGACTTGGCGAGCTACCTTGCAATCGCCTGCGTAAATCTCTGTCGTATCATCGACCTACAAGCCATTGTCATCGGCGGCGGCGTGGCCGGTGCGGGCGACGGGTTGATCCATCCGCTACGCAAGGCGTTTAGCCGACAAAACTGGGGCGTCGCCGGGAACGTCATGCCTAACCTCAGAGCGACTGAACTAGGTAATGACGCGGGCTTCGTCGGTGCGGCAGCCTTGTCTATGGCCGGCCCAAGTGACGCGCTGCTCGGTTAGGTATTCTGTATCCCTGATACTGACTTACTCATGGAGCGTCTGATGAAGCCTGCCGACCAATCTCTTGCTTTTTGTTCTTGGTCCACCCAGCCCAAGTGCCCCAACTGTTTGATCAACAACGCGAATGAGATCGGGATCAGCCGAGTGCAGCTGCACCTCAACCCCGTCTTTGAGTCGCCGGACGATTGGGCGGATGTGGGCCAGAAACTAACCGACGCGGGCATCACGATCGTGTCGGGGATGTTCACGCCAAAGGGTGAGGACTACAGCACGCCTGCTACGATTCAGAAGACTGGCGGCGTCGTCCCTGATGAACACTGGGAAGCCAACTTAGAAGCGTTTCGGAACACCGCACAAGTCGCGAAGGACTTGGGCTTGTCGCAGGTTTCTTTTCACGCCGGGTTCATTCCCGAAGACGATCAAGCGACGCACGACAAACTCGTTGGCCGACTTCGTGAGCTAGGCGATATCCTCAAGGACACCGCCGGTGCGGACCTCTTGCTGGAGACCGGCCAAGAGACGGCCGAGTCGCTGGACCGCTTCCTCGCTGAGGTCGCTCGCGATAGCGTGGCGGTTAACTTCGACCCAGCCAATATGATCCTCTACGGGATGGGTGACCCGATCGCTGCCGCTGAAAAACTCGCACCGCGCATCCGACAAGCCCACGTCAAAGATGCGACCTCGCCGCCCGAGCCCGGCGCCTGGGGTAGCGAAGTCGCGGTCGGGACCGGCGAAGTCAACTGGCAAGCGTTCTTCAAAGCGTTGGCCGTAGGCGGGTTTGATGGTAACCTCGTCATTGAGCGGGAGGCGGGCGAAGACCGCATTGGCGACATCAAACAAGCCGCTGCCTATGTCCCGCAGTTTGTGGGCTGAGCACATCGGCTAAGACCAGAAGCAATCCAACAAAAAAGCCCCGCTCCATGGCGGGGCTTTTTTATTCAATTTGTTGCGGCATCATTTGAAGATGCTGTTGTC
>JBGCDC010000434.1:0-2909 GCA_045105055.1 Phycisphaeraceae bacterium
AAGGAATCCACTATGTGCTGTAAACGCACCCTCCCGGGCAAGCTACTCCTACTCTTCGCCGCCGTCGGCTTGGTCATCGGCCTAGGCCGACTCGTTAACCAAGAAACCCACGCCGAGGGCACCGAGGAGAAGCAGCCGCAAGTCAAGACCCCCGCCGCGCTCGACTTCGAGATGCAAACCCTCGAAGGCGACGACATCAAGCTCAACCAGTACCACGGCGACGTCGTGCTCATGGTCAACGTGGCTTCCAAATGTGGCCTAACTAAGCAGTACAAGCAGCTGCAAAAACTCCACGAAGAATACGCGGAACAGGGCCTATCGATCCTTGGCTTCCCCGCCAATAACTTCGGCAAACAAGAGCCAGGGACCGACGAAGAGATCGCCACATTCTGTGAGCAAAACTACGGCGTCGAATTCGATATGTTCGCCAAGCTCTCGGTCAAAGGCGACGACCAGGCCCCGCTGTACGCCTTCCTGACCGGCAAGAAAACCAACCCCGAGTTCGCAGGTGATATCTCTTGGAACTTCGAAAAATTCCTCGTCAGCCGTGACGGTCAAGTCATCGCTCGCTTCTCCCCGCGCACCAAGCCTAACGCCAAGGAAGTGATCAAAGCCATCGAAGATGCGATTGCTCAGCCCGTCCCCAAAGCATTATCAAAGGGCAAGAAAAGAAAAGCGGGCGCCTAGAAAAGCCGCATACGGCTTAGCAAAATAACCCCCACGGAATAAATCACCGGCCTCCATGGTTTTACTTACAGCACCGCTCCGTTTGCACTGTTGAAAAGGACCCCGTCATGCTGATCAAAACCATCGCCGGTATCGCGCTCTTCGCCTTGGCCGGCGGGGCGATTGGCTACTCCCAAGTCTTCTGCGCCAACGGCGAATGCGCCATCACCGGCACGCCCTACGGCGGCGCCCTCTTCGGCGGCGTCCTCGGCTTGGCCGTCATGTCCAGCATCGGCGGCGGCCTGCCCGTTAAAACAAGCGATGAGCCAGAGCATCAAGACGACGAGAAGTAGGGCAGGCATTCTTACCGTTGCCTGCCTGATTACAGCCCGATCACATCCGCCGGATCTGGTTCTTCTTCGATCACCTTCTCGGGCATCAGCTCTTTCGCTTTGTTGATCAGCTCGAGCAGCTCGGCACGGAACTGGCCCGGATCGTGTTGGGACGCAGACTTGGCGGTGTCGTGGGCCCAGTCGAGATCGACATCCCCCGCGTGTGGGCTGGAGCGTAGTTGCATTGCGAAGCTCGCGACCGAGGCGGCGAAGCGTGTCGACTCGTCGGCCACCGCGAAGGGGACCAACTCGTCGGCGAAGACGCGCGATGTGATCAGCCGCGATGTGCCGTCCTCAGCAGGGGCATCCACCGGCTTATAGCGCAGCTTCACCGACATCATTGCGCCGTCGTCGAAGCGCTCTTTGCTCGCCGCTTCGTGTGCAACGTCGCCCGGTGTGGCGGCGTCCTCATCAGCGATCGCTGGCTTGTCGCTCAGCTTCTGGGCGACCGCGTTGGCCAGCATGACTTCCTGCTCGAGCATGCGCGTCGAGGCGGTGAGTTTTATCGACTGCTTCGGGGTCAGCGAAGCGGTCTGCATTAACGAGTAGTTGAGTGTGACGGCCCGCTCGAGTTCTTCGACCCGGTGCATGACCTCGAAGAAGCCTTCATTGCCAAAGCCATCGTCCCCATCGGGGAATGGCACGATCTCGTACAACGCGGTAACGCTGTGGCCCGCGCCGATATCGCCTGCGTCGACTTTGTCGTTATCGAAGTCTTCGTTGGCCAGCACGCGGTTCTCGTAGCCGATCAGCCGGTAGGCCATGACCTGGTTGGCGTCGAAGTGCACCTGGATCTTGACGTCTTTAGCGATCGTGACCAGGCTCGCGCCCGCTTGGTCGTACATGACCTTGGTCGCTTCGCGTAGCGTGTCGATATAGGCGTAGTTGCCGTTACCCGCGTTGGTCAAGGGCTCCATCATCGCGTCGTTGAGGTTGCCCATGCCGTAGCCCATGACGGTGAGGTAGACGCCGCGGCGCTTGCCGTCTTCGTCGGCCTCGGGGTTGGCTTTCTTCTTGACGAGATCGACTAGGGCATTGGTGCCGGAGATACCGACGTTGAAGTCGCCATCAGTGCAGAGGATGACGCGGTTGATCCCGCCATCGATGTAGTGCTTCTGCGCGGTCTCGTAAGCGAGCTGGATACCCGCGGCACCAGCGGTCGATCCGCCCGCGCGGAGCTTGTCCATTGCTTGCTCGATCGCGACCCGGTTGGTGGCCGGAGCGTTCTCCAGCACGATGCCGGAGGCGCCCGCGTAGACGACGATGCTGACGTGGTCCTTATCGTTGAGCTTGTCGAGCAGCAGCTTGAGTGAGTCTTTGACCAAGCCGAGCTTGTTGGGCCGATTCATCGAGCCAGAGACGTCGAGCAGGAACGTCAGGTGCGCGGCGGGGCGGTCTTCTTGCGCGACCTCCATGCCTTTGATACCGATACGCACGAGCTGATTACCTTCGGTCCAGGGGCTGTCGGTGATTTGGAGGTGCGTCGCAAAGGGGGCAAAGCCCTCGTGCTTTTTCTCGTAGGCTTCGAGCGACGCTTGGGTCACGATGCCGTCTACGAGAGCCGAGCGATCGACGACCGGTGCGTTGTAGTTGTAGTCGAAGTAGTTGATCATCTCTTCGATGCGGACCGCGCCGGGGACGGGCAGCTGGCCGCGTTGCATGAGCTGGCGACGCGCGATCGAATAAGCCGCGGTGTCGACATCGACGGAGAAAGTCGACATCGCTCGGCCCGCATCCGCGGGGTTGTAAAACGGGTTGTCGTTCACCAACGCGAATGCATCGCGGGACAGCGAGGGGTCGTCCTCGAAGACATGCATGCAGCCCTTCATGAACGCCTGGTTGAGTTCATCG
>JBGCDC010000435.1:0-12384 GCA_045105055.1 Phycisphaeraceae bacterium
GCGTTCGCCTTGCAGGACGTGAATAGTCACGCTCGGTTGGTTATCCGCCGCGGTCGAGAAGACTTGGCTCTTGCTCGTTGGGATCGTCGTGTTCTTCTCGATGAGCTTGGTCATGACGCCGCCCATCGTTTCGATGCCGAGCGACAGCGGGGTCACGTCGAGGAGCAGGACATCGCTGTTGCCGCCGGAGTCGAGCACGCCGCCTTGGATCGCGGCGCCGAGCGCGACGACTTCGTCGGGGTTGATCGATCGGTTGGGGTCTTTGCCGAACAGTTCCTTAGCGATCGCTTGGACCTTGGGGATACGGGTCGAGCCGCCGACGAGGACGACTTCGTCGATGTCACCGGTGGATAGGCCCGCATCTTTGAGCGCGGTGAGCACGGGTGCTTTGATACGTTCAAAGAGCGAATCACAGATCTCTTCAAACTTAGCCTGGGTGATGTTGATCTGCAGGTGCTTTGGGCCTTCGTTCGTCGCGGTGATGAACGGGAGGTTGACGGTGGTGGACTGCGCGGTGGATAGTTCGCACTTGGCTTTTTCAGCGGCTTCTTTGAGTCGCTGCAAGGCCATCGCGTCTTTGCGGAGGTCGATGCCGTCGGTTCGGTTGAACTCGTCTGCTAGGTAGTTGATGAGTGCTTCGTCCCAGTCGTCGCCGCCGAGGTGTCCGTCGCCGGAGGTGGAGAGGACTTCGAAGACGGTGGTGCCGTCGGCTTCCCCGATATCGAGGATGGAGACGTCGAAGGTGCCGCCGCCGAGGTCGAAGACCGCGATCTTCTCGTCTTTCTTCTTGTCGAGGCCGTAGGCCAGTGCCGCGGCGGTTGGCTCGTTGATGATGCGCTCGACCTTGAGGCCCGCGATCTCGCCGGCCTCTTTGGTGGCTTGGCGTTGGCTGTCGTTGAAGTATGCAGGCACGGTGATGACGGCGCTGGTGACCTTCTCGCCGAGGTAGTCCTCTGCGGTCTTCTTAAGGTTCTGCAAGACCATCGCGGAGATTTCTTGCGGGGTGTAAGTCTTGTCTTTGATGTTGACTTTGACGAGTTCATCGCTGTTGCCGATGACGTCGTAGGGGACCATCTTTTCTTCGCCTGAGACTTCGCTGTGGCGACGTCCCATGAAGCGCTTGATGGAGAAGATGGTGCCGGTCGGGTTGGTGACCTGCTGCTGCCGCGCGGGCTGGCCGACGAGGCGGTCGCCTTTGTCGGTGAAGGCCACGATGGACGGGGTCGTCCGGTTGCCGGAGTTATTGATGAGGACCTTGGGCTGGCCCGCTTCCATGACGGCGACACAAGAGTTCGTCGTGCCTAAGTCGATTCCAATTGTCTTACCCATGATTGAATTCCTTTCGTTGAGTCGGTCGGCAAGGACGCACGCCCTGCTTTAACGACACCCAACTAGGGGCAATGGGCGTGCCAGTCGGAAAGGTGGGAAAACGTGCCTATTACTGCCGAAAAGCCGATTATTGCTGCCAGAGTGGGTCGCAGGTGGTGATCGCCTGCCACTTTGACAACCGAGCTGATCGGAACAGGAAGCGTGAGCGAGTGGCGCTCGCTGACAAAATTTTGGGGCGTTCGAAGAGGCTTGGCGAGCTGATATCAAACGAATTTAGGAAGCTCGACTTATCCACAATTACATGAAAATAAAGGAAAATGGAGGCCTCGGGTTGAAAAAGTCAAGGAAAACAGGAAGAATCCGCGATACACGGGTCATCAGGAGGCCGAAACGTTCGGCTTAGACCCCGTCCACATTCACGGACGATTTCAGAATCCCACGCTACGGAGAGCAACTCATGGCAAAGAAGAAGACCACCAAGAAGGCAGCCCCTGCTGCAGACAAGCCGATGACAAAGAGCGAGGTGTACAAGCACGTCGCCGACACCACCGGCCTGACCCGCAAGCAAGTTGTCGAAGTCCTCGACGCAACGACCAGCGTCATGGTCAAGGAAGTCAAGAAGAAGGGTTCGTTCAACTTCATCGGCCTGATGAAGATGACCCTCGTCAAGAAGCCAGCGGTCCGCGGCGGCAAGCTCGTCCGCAACCCATTCACCGGCGAAATGGTCAAGCAGAAGCCCAAGCCAGCCAGCAAGACCGTCAAGGTCCGCCCAATGAAGGCACTCAAGGATCAGCTCTAAGCTGGCCTTGATACGCTGAATGCAAGGTGCGATAAGTTTACGACGCCCCATAAATTCTGCGAAATAGCAGCCCCCGGCCTACACCAAGGTCGGGGGCTTGTTTTTTGTTGCATGCGATACGGATCGGCGGGTTGCCACGGGTACAATGGAACGTCGATGAACGATCAGGCCTGCAACAACTCATCGGGAACGACCGCTGCGCTGCGCGTCATGTGCTGCGGCATGTTGGCACTCACGCTGCTATTGGTCGGCTGCAAATCGGGGCCAGACCCGGATGCCGTGATCCCGCTCCCCGGCTTTGGCAACGAAGGACCCGCCAAGCCTAAAGGCGTCTATGCGGTGATCCGTCGAGCCGATGTGCCGCTTGACGAATCGTCTGACGAAGCGTGGTCGATCATCAACGAACAAATTGTCCCGCCGGTGACGCGCGGAACGTGGCGCGGCAACGGCATGCGCATCGGTCTGCTGCAACGCGATCAGCTCGATCGCTACTCCGCGGTGATGCCTAAGCCCGTCGCGTTTAGTCGGCTGATGATCAATCGCAGCGTGTACCCCGTGCCGATCGTTGAGACGCCGAGGCTGCGCGGCGACTTGCGGTTCCAGATGGACCTCACTCAGCCGCCGCGCCCCCGCAATGTCGAGAACGTGCAAGGTGGAGACAGCAGCACGCTACGCCTGCTCGCAAAAATAGAAACCGAAGCAGATGGTCGGCACACGCTCGTGCTCACGCCCATGCATCACATCCCCTCGCCCCTCAACTTGATCCCACGCGATCCGTTGCAGAAGGAGCTCGATGGGCGGATCTTCGAGGAGCTATCGCTCCGCGTGACCCTTGGCAAAGACCAGATCGCGGTGGTGGGCTTGCACTGGCCTTGGCCGATCGGCGAGGCGATTGAGGAAGATGAGCCTAATGAGGCAACGGAAATCGATCAGGTACTGCTCAGTCGCACGACGTCGCCGCCCCTTGCCGACCCAAGCGACCCCGCCGCGCCGCCGACACACTTGCGCCCCGTGAGCGGTTCCACCGATGAATCAGATGACGTTAGGCCGCGCGAGCCGCAACCGGAGTTGCCCGGCGACTTGAACAACGAGCCGACGCAGCCTCGTTACGAGCGTATCGCCCCGCCACTCGCCACGAGCTTCGGCAGCACGCTCCTCACCGGCACACGCATCCGCCAGCCCGTCCGCACGGTCCTACTCATCACGATCGAAGACCCGACAGTTGATCAACCCGTCGGCGAAGACGGCGAATCCAGCGAATAACACCGCTGTGGCGAACACGCCTAGGCCTTCGTGGGCTATGCTTGGCATCTCTCGATTAGCTTTATATCTCGGAGATAGGCCTTGTTTAAACTCAAAACGACTGCTGCTTCTGCGGCGTTTTTTCTATGCGTGCTCGCGTCGCCATCCGTGCAGGCACAGACGCTCGCGGACCTGCGTGACCAACTCAGCAGGGATTTGAACCGCACGCACTTTGCCAAGTCCTTCGTGGGTATGGTCAACGTATCCAACTCCGTCGAGCTAAGCGGCGCGAACTTCCAACTCGATAACGACACGGATACCGAGTTGGCTGTCTTTTCGCTGCCGTTCCAAACACACGTACCGTTCATCGATACGCCTTACGCGACGGACCTCTACCTCGAAGGGGCGCTGGGCTACGCCAAAGCCGAAGACCGCGTCGCCGATCTATACAACGGCGCGTTCCCCGCAGCGGCGACCTCGGTCAACGCAGAATGGACGACCTATACCGCGCTCGGCGGCGCGGGCGTAACGTTCGAAATCGCCGAGGGTTTGACCTTCACACCGATCGTCAACATGGGCATCGCGAACCTGCAAAGCGATGCGGATTTCGGCGGCATAGGCAGTGCGTTCACCGCAGCGCTGACCGACGGCATCGTCTTCAACTGGGACGCATGGCTCATCAGCTACGGCGTCGCCGGACGAACCGACTACATCGTCCCGATCACCGAAGAAATCTCGCTCGAATTGATCGCGCGCTACGACATCCGATGGAGTGAAACCATCAGCACAGATAATGCAGCGCAGGATTTTGCGACGACGAGCCAGATCCTCACACTCCGCGCGGACCTTACCGGGCCAACCCACATGACCCTGCTCAATCGACCGATCGACTGGCGTGCCACGCTCGGCTACCGCAACATGATCGAAGGCGACTTCTACGACACCCACCACATCGTTCAGATCGGCGGCGCGTTAGAACTATCAAACGACCTGCCGCTGGTATCAACACTCGCGCTCAGCGGCGCGATCTTCGTCGGCGACGATATCACCGGCTGGAGCGTCGGGCTACAAGTCGGTTTCTAAAGCCTCTGCTACCGATGAACCACATTGGCAGCGGCTTTACGCCATTTCATCTATCCCGAAACGTGCTTGCCCCTTGACAATCACAGCATTAATCGTCATTGTAAAGTTCATCTTCTTCAGATAATGGCTCGGGGACAGCGACATGTATCACGGCAGAATGGGTATCGGCGGATTTGTCATATTGCTCATCATCATTGGTGCGCGCACCTTCAACACGCTCGATCGGCGAGGTTTCTTCGATGAAGCCCCTCCGCCACCACCCATTAGCTCGCCGCTCCACCCGGACTACCATGCGAACCGCGAGCAAGAGTTGGCCGCACAAGCCGCACAGCGAGCAAGCGAACTTGCGCAGCTTAATCAAAAACTCAACGCGCAAACCAGAGCCGATAGCGATGCACTGCTGCATCAATCCAACCAGCGTGCGCAGGCCCAAATAGAACGCGATCGCCAGGCACGGGCCCAAGATCAACAGTTCTTGCAAGAAGCCCTCAGAGCATCGACTCCCAAGCCACACACCGCCGTCGTTCCGACCGTCCCGCGCATCGATCGTTCGGCCGTCACGAGGACACCCGTGCCGAATCGGCCGAACGTGCCTGGGCATGCATCAATCGATCGGCCGAACACGACGCCGCAGTCGACGCAGCCCGAGCTGATCGAAACTACGCCAGTAGACGTTGGCATTCAGCCTTATGCCTACTCGCCCAAGCCCGACGACGAAGTCTTGGAACGCTACCGCTCTTGGCAGACCGACGGCAAATACGAGCGCTTCTTAGGCGAGGCCTACACCTTCGGCGATTGGCAGTTCAAGCCATCGACCGAGTTCGCATTCCAACGCGCGAACCCACGCACAGCAAAATGGGGCGCGGGGAAGGCCGGGATCGGGCTCGACGCCGATCTCTTTACGCTCTACCCCCGTGATCACGGCATGACCTGCCCGGTCTACGAAGACACCGAGACGAAGCAGGTCTTCCGTCTAGGCCGACGCGAGATCCGCGCCCGTGGCGATGCAGAAGTCAGCCAGCTTCAAAGCAACGGCCTAGTGATCTGGCGCGTCCACACCCCCGCCAACGAAGGCGACCGTTTCGGTAGCTGCTACTACATGGCCATCGTCGGCGAGAAAGACGCGATCTTGTTTACCTGCCGATACGACGCGGAAAAGCCCGAACAAATCGCCGCCTTCGACGCCGTCGTGAAGACGCTGGAATACGCGAAGAAATAGCGCAGTATCTAAGAATACAACGCATCAATTCTTCAACGGTCTCGTGAATCAATCGCCCGACGGTGCCGGGGAATCCCCGCCGCTTTCACCACCACCGCCGCCCTTGCGTTTACGGCGGCGTCGGCGTCGTTTCTTCTTGGGCTTATCGCCACTAGCCTGATCGCCAGAGCCGTCCGGTGCGTTCGCGCCTGAGGCGTTTGCATCGTTGCTGTAACCAGCGGGCTTGATCTCAGCGCTGTTGTCGCCTTCTTTCGATTCGATCTCTTGGTTGGTCAACGGCTTGCCCGGCTTAGGCCGACGCGGCTTCATACCAGGGCGATCTCCGCCGCCACTACTGCCAGCGTTGCCGCGATCATTGCGCGGGCCGCCGCCTTGGCTTTGACCACCTTTGCTCTTGTCTTGGTTGCGTGAGCCGCCCTTGCTCTGACGGCTGTCTTGGCGGGGTCGGCCGGGGTTCTTGGCTGCTTCGACCGGGTCGCCATGCTCTTCACGCCAGGCCTTGACCTCGTCGTTATCGAGCACGCGCAGGTCTTCCACCGGATACGCGGCTGGCGGATCGACGCCGATCTTCACGAGCGCAAGCTGCGTGAGGATCTGTGTGCTGAGCACGATGCCGACGCCGTCGATCGTTTCGACCAGCGACTTTCGGTGCGGCAGTTGTTTCTTCAAATCGCTGTACGTTTCGTCTTCGTAACGCAGGCAGCACATGAGTCGGCCGCATCGGCCGCTGATCTTCTGCGGGTCCAGCGTGTTCTTCTGCACCTTCGCCGCTCGCATCGACACGGGCTTAAGCACCTTCAAGAATTGTCGGCAGCAGCAGTGCTGACCACACTTCTCATAGTCCGCAACCAGGCGCGACTCTTCGCGATCGGTGACGTGGACCATCTCGATGCGTGTGTGTAGATCGCTGGCCAATAGCCGAACGAGCTCACGGAAGTCGACGCGGTTTTCAGACAAGAAGTAGAACGCGATCTGCTCGTCGCCTAGGATCGACTCGACTTCGACCAGCTTCATGTCCAGCTTCAACTCGTTGATCAGCGACTTACATAAGCGGACCATGTCGGGGCGTCGCGCTTCGAGCTTCGCGTTCTCGTTCATGTCCTCGACCGTGGCGACGCGGAGCACTCGGCCTTGGTTGGTGAACGGGAACTGCTTGCCGCCGGACTTGTCGATGTAGTCACGCATCTGGTCGCGCGAAACACTCTTGCCACAGCCCGAGTTGCCGCAGGTTGTCGTGAGCATCTCGACGACTTCGGTGCCGCGCGGCGTCACGGCGACGAGCTTAGACCCGCAGCCGGGCGTCGCATCGCCAGAGTAAGGAAGCTCCGCGATTTTTCGCTGGTAGCCGTATCGAACAACAATCGTCTTCGGCGGCACGAGCGCTTCGTAGACCTTGAGGTCTTCTTCGTCGAGCATCACCGGTAAGGGAACAATAGATCCTGCCATGGCGAGATTGTACTCGGAATAATCCGTAGGACAGGCATTCTTGCCTGTCAGTCGGCGTCGCCGAATTGAATAGGAGCAAGCTTGCGCCTCGTGATAGGCAGGAATGCCTGCCCTACCCATGAAACCACCTACCGACTCCGCCCCGCATCACGGATCTGATTTAACTCGTCAAGCAACGCTTTCACGACCTCCGGCTTTTTGAGCCAGAGGTTATTCGCTTCCATGGGATCAGTCGCCAGGTTGTAGAGCTGGCCTTGCGGGCCGTCGGCCTTGGGCTTGATGTTGCTCGGCCGAGTGAAGCCGCCCGAGCCCATGTTGCCTTCGATCAGTTTCCAGTCGCCTTTACGAATCGCGAACGTGCCGTTGCCGCTGTGGTGAATCAGCGACTTGCGATTGGGCACGGCCCCGCCATTGAGCAGGTTAAAGAAGCTGAAGCTGTCCTCCGCCTGATCGTCCGCGAGCTTCATCCCGTGCACATCCGCCAGCGTCGCGTACCAATCGACAAGGCAGATCAATTCATCATTGACCTTCCCCGCCTGCACGACGCCCGGCCAACGCACGATGTGCGGCACGCGATGGCCCGCCTCCCAGATGTCCGCCTTAAGCCCACGCCACGGCGCGTTAGGGACGTGGCCGTACGCCTTGGTAACGGTGTGCGGCGAACCGCTGTCGCCCTCGCCGCTCCGTGCTGGCGAGCCGTTGTCACTCGTGAACACCACGATCGTGTTGTCCGCCAAGTTCGCTTCTTCGAGCGCCTTCATCACTCGCCCCACGATCGCATCGGTCTGCACGACAAAGTCGCCGTACCGCCCCGCTTCACTCTTGCCTTGGTGCGGCGTGTCCGGCACGATCGGCGTGTGCGGGATATTCAACGGCATGTACAAAAAGAAAGGCTCACCACGGTTCTCCCGACTCAAGATGTACTCGATTGCACGCTCGGTGATCTTCGGCTGAACCGCCTGCAACTCCCACCCCAGCGCCATCGGGCCCGGGTCGCCAAACATGTCCTTGGGCTTCATCACCGTAGGCTCGGCCAGCAACCGATCGTTCTCAATGAACGTGTACGGCGGGAAATTGGGTACATCGTCACCGAAGTACACATCAAAGCCATGCTCGATCGGCCCACCACCAACGGGCTTGGTGAAATCAACAAACTCATTCGCCTTGTGCGCCTGGCTCCGTGGCCACCGCTCGGTGATCGGCTTGCCATCCTTACCCATCCACACCCAACCCAAGTGCCACTTGCCGATCGCCGCGGTCGCGTACTGCGAATGCGTCGCGCGCAACATCTCCGGGATCGTAATCCGCTCGTCTTCCAGCAAGGGCTTGTCCCAAGGCCAAAGCACACCACGCTTAAGCTGAGTCCGCCACGTATATCGCCCCGTCAAAAACGCATACCGCGTCGGCGTACACACCGACGATGGCGAATGCGCATCGGTAAACCGCATCCCCTGCGCCGCAAGCTTGTCGATATTCGGCGTCGGGACTTTTGACTCAGCGTTGTAGCACCGCGCATCGCCATAGCCCATGTCGTCAGCGAGGATGAAGACGACGTTAGGCCGAAGCGCTCGACGCTCGGCATGCACGGGGAGGCAGGTCAGAACGGCGAAGAGACAAACCCATAAAAGCCCGAAGTGTTTTGGCATGGCGTAACCGTTTGGCTCAAGTGAGTAGAGAGATGAGTGCCTTAGGTGGGGTGGGCTTCCAGCCTGCCATCACGACGAAGTCGTGAAAACAAGTCTTTTGGACTGCGTCCAAACGGCGGGCAAGATGCCCGCCCCACCTTCTCGTAAAATCAATACAGCCCGCTGAAAGTAAGACACTCAGCCACCGCCCAGCGCGACGCTGTCGGAGACGCCGAGGTTGGCATAGATCTCGCGCGTCGCGCCGGATTGGTTAAGCGTGTAGAAGTGGATGCCGCGGACTTTGTTGTCGAGCAGGTCTCGGCACTGTTCGGTTGCCCAGTGGATGCCGACGCGCTTGACCGCGTCTTCATCGCCGCCGCAACGCTCGATCGATCGCAATAGTTTCGCAGGGTAGCGCGAGCCCGCGGCAAGCTCGGCCATGCGCTTCATGCCCTTACCCGAGGTGATCGGCATGATGCCCGCGATGATCGGCACGGTGATCCCCGCCAACTCGCATCGCTCGCGGAAGTCATAGAAATCGGCGTTATTGAAAAACAGCTGCGTGACGATGTAGTCCGCACCCGCGTCGCACTTGGCCTTGAGATAGTCCATCTCCAGCAAGCGGTTCGGCGTGCCGGGGTGCCCCTCAGGAAAACCCGCAACACCTATGCCAAAACCACGTGGATCGGAATGCGAGAACTTACGAATAAAAGTCACGAGGTCTGCGGCTTGCTGAAACGCATCGTCCGATTTGTTGTAGTTTTCAAGATCGCGTGGCGGGTCGCCGCCCAGTGCAAGGATGTTCGTCACGCCCTCGTCCGCGTATCGCTTCAAGATATCGTGGATGTCTTGCTCGCTATGGCATACACAAGTCAGGTGCGGCACAGCCGACACATCTAGCTCCTTGCGCACGCGGATGACTAGGTCGTGGGTCCGCTGCCGAGTCGATCCACCCGCGCCATAGGTCACCGAGACGAACGATGGCTTGAGCGTTTTTAGCTCCGCGATCGACTGATACAACGCCTCCGCTGCCGCCTCAGACTTAGGCGGAAAGAACTCGAAGGAAAACGTGGTCGCGTGACGATCAAAGACATCTTGAATGTGCATCAGACTATTATAGGATCGCACCGCAACCCACACAGGACAATCACCATGCAAGCCACTTCCCTTTCAGCCTTCTGCCTGTGTCTCTCGCTTTTGACCATCACCTTCACCGCCCCGACGCAGGCGGCTAGTACGACCCAAGCCGACGATGAACCCAAGATCGCACAGGTCTACATCTTGTCGGGCCAGTCCAACATGTTCGGCTCGGGCCAAGCCAAAGAGCTCGACCCCGCGTGGCAAAAGCCCATCGACGGCGCGATGATCTTCAACGCCAAGAACGCCAAGAAAAAGACGACCGACACCTTCGGCATCCTCGAAGCAGGCACAACCGGCCGATTCGGCCCCGAGATCGGCTTCGCTCATTACCTCCGCAACAATCAGCCGGGCAGGCCCAACATCTACCTCATCAAGTTCGCGCTCGGCGGCCAACCCCTCGACGCGGGCTGGGGCGCGGCGAAGGCCAATGGCGGCGGCTGGGCCGGTCCCGAACCAGGCCCCAATCGCAAGACCTTCTACCCCGGCACCTCGCCGGACGACCCCAATATCGGCCTGCACTACAAACGCCTGCACGACTACATCGCCAAAGCAATCAAACAGCTCAAAGCCGACGGCTACACCCCGCAGATCCAAGGCATCCTCTGGATGCAAGGCGAAGCAGACGCAAAGCACGAAGTCTCCGCGGGCCGATACGACAAGACACTCGCGCTACTGAAACAACGCCTCGAAGACGACTTCGCATCTGGTAAAAACGTCCCGTTCGTGTTCGGCCAAGTCCTGCCGCATGAGCCCGCGCTGGAGCGCTTCACTTCACGCAAGCTGATCCGCCAGCGCATGGCCGAGGCCGACTGGCGCTCCGGCAACGACCGCGCGATTGACAACGTCTGGATGGTCTCAACCGACGGCATGGACCTAATGAAAGACACCGTGCACTACAGCACCAAGGGCCTACTCTCGCTAGGCCAAGCCTTTGGCTTAGAGACCCTCAAAGCCCACCGCAAGGCCGAGGAAGAGAATAAGGAATAGTGCGCTTTCAGATCACGCGAAACCCCATCTCGCGATGGGGTTATTTTTACTGCGCTGATCAGTCGCGTATGATTTAAGTATGAAACCAGAACCCCTACTCGCCGAACTCAACCGCATGCGCAAAGACCTCGGTGAAGACCAAACCGACATCGAGTGGCTCACACTCCAGCACGCGTTCATCTTCATCAGCTACCAGCACAAAGAATTCGAAAAATACGTCGCCGAGGCAAGCGAGCGCGGCGAGTTCAAAGAATACGAGCAGGCGGATGGGATTTAGAGTGGCTCGTTTTTTGAACCGCCAAGGCGCCAAGGTCGCCAAGGAAGGCAATGAGTGAGCTATACGCACGAGACCTATGCTCGTGTTGTGGGTGAGATGCCACCCTATTATCAAATCCCTTACGCGATTTGGGGCCAAGGCTGTAATTTTGATTCGGATGGAGATGCTGATCACTCTGAATCGGTGGAATGGCGAGAATTAGATGCAAGCCTGCGTCCCGCATTAAAAGAACTAATCAGCATTCACGATCCAACCAACGACAGAGACTTACTGCTAATTCAGGCCACATCAGAAATTGTTTTTAACAAAGCGATTCAATTTTTGATTGATCAAGGCGCTATCGTTCTCTTGGGAAAAGATTAAATTTGCCTTCCTTAGCGGCCTTGGCGCCTTGGCGGTTAAACATCAAACCGCAGCAATCTTCCCACCCCTCACATCCTCATTGATCAACCCATCGCGCAGTTTCACGATGCGTTCGACGCGGTTTTCCATTTCGGGATCGTGGGTGACCATCGCGATGGTTAGGCCTTGCTCGTGGAGTTCGTCGAAGAGTGCGAGGATGGCGTCGCCGGTCTTGGTGTCGAGGTTGCCGGTGGGTTCGTCGGCGAGCAGTAGGCTTGGCTCGTTCACCAACGCTCGAGCAATCGCGACACGCTGCATCTGCCCGCCAGAGAGCTGGCTTGGGCGGTGCGTTAATCGGTCGGCGAGCTCGACTTTTTTCAAGACCGCTTCCGCCCGGTCCCGCCGCTCACTCGCGGGCATCCCCTGGTAAAACAAAGGCACGACCACGTTGTCCAACACCGTCAACTGCGGGATCAAGTTGAACGCCTGGAATACAAAGCCAAGCCGTTTGCCACGGACCTTGCTCAAATCCTCATCGTTCATCTTCGCGACATCATCGCCATCAAGCAGGTACTGCCCCTCGGTCGGCCGATCCAGCGCTCCGATGATGTTCATCATCGTCGACTTGCCCGAGCCCGACGGCCCCATGATCGCGAGGTACTCGCCGCGCGGCACATCCAAACAAACACCACGCAACGCATGCACCGGCGGAGCGGCCTTATCCTTCTGATAGACCTTCGTAACATCAATAATGCGGGCGACGTGATCGGTCATAGACTTGGACATGGTAGCCAGACGGGAAGAGAATGACGTATCTTACGGTATGGCCAAAACCTCCATCGCCCTACTACCGATACTAATCCTGCTGCTCATCCTAGTCGGCCTAGTCGTCGGC
>JBGCDC010000436.1:0-1236 GCA_045105055.1 Phycisphaeraceae bacterium
CTTCCACGTCTTCACAGGCAACGACCTCGCCATCGACATGATCATGTATGGCAGCGACTACCTGCTAGGCCTATCGACATTCGCACCCGATCTCTTCGCCAAACGCGATCAACTCTGGGCCGACGGCGACGCTTCCTTTTACGAAGTCAACGACCTGCTGCAATACCTCGGCTTCTTCGCCTTCCGCAATCCTGTCCCCGCATACAAACACAACGCCGCGCAGTTCCTCAAGCTCCGTGGCTGGATCGGCTGCGACGAGACGCATCCGGACAGTGCCAAGCGGCCCGACAGCGACCGCGCGGTGTTGGCCGAGTTGTTGCCTCGCGTTGAAGCGATGATGGATTGATAGAGAAGAAAAAGTGGGGCAGACATTCCTGTCTGCCGTCGGTCGAAGACCGATCCGAACAATCGATTGCTGGCTACACCAGTAGGCAGACAGGAATGTCTGCCCCACCTTGAAACTCAACCCGAGCCCGCCCATGCCCGCCATCCCGCGCATCACGAAATACAAAACCGCCGCTCAACTCCGCCACGCCTGCGCAGCGCTCGGCATCGCGATCCCCATCGATGACCACGCGCTGACCTCGGCCGACGACTCGCCGATGAATCAGCCGATCGACGTCGGCGGGTTCAAAGTCGGCAACCGATGGGCCATCCACCCCATGGAAGGCTGGGACGCGACGACCGATGGCAAGCCGACAAAGCACACCCACCGCCGTTGGCAGCACTTCGGCGAGTCCGGCGCAAAGCTCATCTGGGGCGGCGAAGCGGTCGCGGTCCAACAAAACGGCCGAGCCAACCCGAACCAGCTCTACTTCGCCCCCGGCAATGAGCAGGGGCTCCGCGAACTTCGACAAACCCTCATCGATGCACACAACGCACGCTTCGGCGACGGCGCATCCGACGACCTACTCATCGGCCTACAACTCACGCACTCCGGCCGATTCTCCAGGCCCAACGACAAAGCCACGATCGAACCCCGCGTCGCCTATCGCCACCCCATCCTCGACGCGCGCGTCGGCATTACCGACGACTCAGCGGTGCTCAGCGATAACGAGCTCTATCAGTTGATTAATGACTACATCGCCGCCGCGAAGATCGCGCAAGACTGCGGCTACCACTTCGTCGACATCAAACACTGCCACGGCTACCTCGGCCACGAACTGCTCTCCGCCTACGACCGCCCCGGCGACTTCGGCGGATCATTCGCCAACCGCACGCGATTCCTCCGCCTTA
>JBGCDC010000437.1:0-2877 GCA_045105055.1 Phycisphaeraceae bacterium
TTGCACACGCTTGCCGGGCTGGTGCGAGCGCAGGTCCAAGTTGTTGTGGGCGAGCCCGTCGCGGTCACGATCACGAATGTCGAGAGCTTCCTGCTTTTGTAGGAGCAGCCGCTCAGGGTCGATGGCATCGGCGAGATCACGATCGACCTGGGCTACGGCGGCGAGTTTTATCCGATCATCGATGCGGACGCCTTGGGCATCGCCTTGACCGCGGCCAATGAGCCCGAGAGTGTGGGCACGGCATGCAAGATCCGCGAAGCGGTGCGGGCTCAGTTAAAGGTGGTCCACCCCGAGCAGCCGAAGATCGATTCGTGCTATCAGGTCCAGTTCATCTCGAATCAAACTACCAACGGCGGACACATCCGCAATACGGTCGTCGCGCCGCCGGGTGCGATGGACCGCTCGCCTTGTGGCACCGGGACCTCACTGCTGACAACGCGTGCTTTGATGAAAGGACAGATCGAGGCGGGCGAAATCTATCGTGTCGAGGGCCCGCTCGGTACGTTTTTTGAAGGGAAAATTGTCGAGATGCAAGAGCGTGGCGGCGTGACTTATTGCACGCCGCAAGTCACCGGCCGAGCATTTATCACCGGTTACAACAAATATGTCTTATCCGAACGCGACCCGTTCCCCGCGGGCTTTCAGGTCGGCCCGACGGCATAACGGGAGTTTACGGCATTGGCCTGCCAAAGAATGTTTGCCAGAACGATTTGCCCATCTTGGTCGTGAACTCGCTCGGCGTGTTGCCGTCGTTGAGGCGTTTGGATTCGGTGCGTAGGAGATTACGTAACGTCGCGAGGCGTTCGGCTTGAGTCGCTTCGTTGGCGAGGTTGTTCAGTTCGTGGCGATCGTTGGCGAGGTGGAACAGTTGCGTGTGGCGATCGCCATTGACGCAGTATTCGATGAGTTTGTAGCCGTCTTTTTGGATGGCGCGTTGCCAGTCCATGAAGGCGTAGGTCAGGTGGGCGCGGTGCGGCGCGTCGGCGTCATCGATGGCTTTGTTCAGGCTCTTGAACTGCACGGTGTCGGGCGTGGTTAGGTTGGCGCGTTCGATGAGTGTGGGGATGAGGTCGTAGATGTAGGCGAGTTGTTCGCGGCGTTGGGCTTTGGGGATGCCTGGGCCTGCGATGATGAGGGGGACGTGGACGGAGTGGTCGTACACGTTTTGCTTGCCCACCAGGCCGTGCGAGCCCAGCGCTAGGCCGTTGTCGGCGGTATAGACGATGATGGTGTTGTCTAGCTCTCCGGATTTTTCGAGTGCGTCTAAGACTCGGCCGATCTGTGTATCGGTGTGTTCCATGGTCGCGTAAAAGTCGGCGAGATGTGTTTTGATTTCTTCTTTGGTGCGCGGGAAACCGGCGAGTTTTTCATCGCGGATCTTTAACATGCCGTTGTCGAAGGGGTGCGTGGGCATGTAGGCCTTGGGCAGCGGCATCTCTTCATCGCGGTAGCGCTCGCGGAATGCTGGCGGTGATTGTCGCGGGTCGTGTGGGGTTTGAAACGCGACGTAGGCGAAGAAGGGCGGGGCGTCTTCGGCGCGGTTTTGTAGAAAGTTGATGGTGGCGTCGGCGTAGATCTCGGCGGAGTGTTTGTCTCTGTGGGTGACGGGTTTTTTGCCTTTGAACGTGCCGTCGGCGGGGTAGCTGAATAGGGGCATGTTGTATTGGCTGCGGGTCATGCCTCGGAAGAGGATTTTGTCGCCTGCGGAGAAGGAGCGGAGGAAGTGACCTGCTTTGCCCGGTTCGTTTTTGCCGGTGGCCCATGTGGTGTAGCCCGCGTCTTTGAAGACCTGCGGGAAGGTTATGTATTTGTCGCTGATCTCGAAACCCCACATGCCTTGGTTGTCGAGGTTCCAGAGTGTTCGGCCAGAGAACAGCATCGCGCGCGATGGTGAGCAGACGGCAGGGGAGGTGCCGCCCATGATGTAGGCGTTGTCGAAGATGACGCCGCGCTGTGCGATGGCGTCGATGGAGGGGGTCTGGGCGATGGTGTTGCCGGTGCAGCCAAGCGTGTTAAAGGGCTGGTCGTCGGCGAAGAAGAAGAGGACGTTGGGGCGCTCGTCTGCGTGGAGGGCGTTAACGGGCATCAGCACGAGAAGTATTACGATTACGAATCGAATCGCACGATTTGAAGGGTTTGCACATGTCATGCAGACAATTGTACGGCGGTGGATGCCGAAAGCATTAGAAAGCTTGGCGTAGGTTGCGGGGGTGGGGTGTTGTGCGGGATGTGCGCGAGGGGGATTTGCTTGTTGGAGATGAGCGACCCGTGAGCCTTTACGCACTTTTGGGAGGTCAGTATTCGCGGCGCTGGCGGGCGGGGGGGATGTTCATGACTTTGCGGTACTTGGCGATCGTTCGGCGGGCGATGGTGATGCCTTGGTCGGTCATGGCTGTGGCGAGTTCGTCGTCGTTGAGGGGTTTTTTCTTGTCCTCGGCTTCGATGACTTCTTTGAGTTTGGCTTGGACCGCGCCCCAGGCCATGGACTCGCCTTCGGAGGATTCGGTGCCGCCGGAGAAGAACATGCGTAGGGGCAAGATGCCTCGGGGGGTTTGCAGGTATTTCTCGCTGACGGCGCGGGAGACGGTGGCGACGTGGATGCCGAGCTGGTCGGCGACGGTGGTCATGGGTAGTGGACGGAGGGCCTGTGCGCCTTGGTCGAAGTAGTCGCGCTGGGCCTGGACGACGACACCGATGACGCGGAGGAGGGTGTTGTTGCGTTGGTTGATAGCGTCGATGAGCCAGCGGGCGGAGGAGAGGTTTTTACTAACGAAGTCGCGGGTTTTTTTGTCTGCGTCTTTGTCCTTGGCGAGGTCTTGATAGTCGCGGGAGATGGTTAGTGCGGGGAGTCGGCCGTTGGTGAGGGTGGCGGTGTAG
>JBGCDC010000438.1:0-2876 GCA_045105055.1 Phycisphaeraceae bacterium
GAGGGATTCAAGAAGCCATCGAGCGACGTGGGGGCGAGGCGTTTACCACGGATGTGCCTTATCTTTTCGAAGCCGATCCTGAATCGTTTGTTGAATTCAATCAGTTAATTCGCGAGCTTGTATCGACCAAGAACTCGCCGATGGGGCTGTTCATCCCCATGGATAGCATGGCGCTTTATGCGATGCAGGCATGTCAACAGCTTGGTGTGCGTGTGCCGTACGATGTTGGTGTGGCGGTGTGTTACAACGCGCTGGACCTGTGCTTGAACACGCACCCGACGATGACGTCGATCCAAGCGAACGATGAATTGATCGGCTACGAGGCGATGCGTCTGCTCGCGGATCAGATGGCGGGTCGGCCGTTACCCATGGACCTCCCGATGCTGATCCCGCCTAAGACGCTTCGGGTCCGCGGATCATCGGAAGTGTTTGTGAGTGAGGACCCGGTCGTTTCGCTTGCGATGAGTTACATCGGCGAGCACGCACGGGAAGGGATCACGGTCGAAGAAGTCGCCAGTGCCGCAGACGTCTCGGTACGCACGCTGAGCAGGCGTTTCAATAAGAACGTTGGCCGATCGGTATTAGGGGAGATCAATCGCGTTCGTGTTCAGGCGGTCCAGCAGGTGCTCGTCGACACCGAGTTGCCGATGCAGGAGGTCGCGACCGCATGCGGCTTTACTAGCACTAGCCACTTCAACGTGTTCTTCCGTAAAGCAACGAACCAGACGCCTGGCTCCTACCGCAAACAACACCGCGGCAGGACTTAGGCCGCGAGGTCTTTGGCGGGCTGTTCCGAGTCGCCTTGGTGGCGCTGGACCATGGCGTCGTACGCGGTGAAGTCCATCGAGATGAATGGCTCGGTCAGCGACGGGTCAAACTGCGAGCCTGCGCAGTTTGCGATTTCGTCGAGGACCTTTTCGCGTGGCATGGCTTGTCGGTACGAACGAGTCGAGCTCATCGCATCAAACGTGTCGGCGACCGCGAGGATTCGGCCGTAGAGCGGGATGGCTTCGCCGGCGAGTCGGGTGGGGTAGCCTCTGCCGTCCCATCGTTCGTGGTGGTAGAGCACGCCGTCGAGCACGTCATCGATCTTCGGGATGCCTTTGAGGATGTTGTAGCCGATGCGCGGGTGCTTCTTGATCTGGTCGAACTCGTCGTCGGTGAGTCGGCCGGCTTTGCAGAGCACAGCTTCGGGTACGCCGATCTTGCCTACGTCGTGCACCAGCCCGCTGATGCGGATGCGCTCGACTTCGTCAGCGTCTAGGCCGATGGCCTCGGCGAGTTGCGTGCCAAGCCAGGCGACGCGTTCGGAGTGACCATGGGTGTACCGGTCTTTAGCATCGAGTGCTGTGGAGACCGCCTCTAGGGATCCAATAAACATATTTTTTTGCTCGATAAAACGTGCTGCGTTTTCGTGAAGAGCGCCGAGGAATCCGGCGATGGCGTCGAGGAGCTGGGTGTCCCCGCTAGTTGCTTCGCTGTCCGATCCCGTTTTGCCGCCCGCCAATAAGACGCCGACGACACGGTCGTCGTGGAGGACCGGCTCAAGGATCACTTCGGACTGCATGAGGTCCGCGATCTCGTGTTGACCAATTTGCAGTAGCTTGTCCCAGTGCTTGTCGTGGCCTTGCGTGATCAGCTCCTTGGTCATCTTGTGGAAGACCGCCTCCTCACAGGGCATCTCGCCACTAATCAAGCAGGCGTCGCTCAGCCCGGAAACATCTGATTCGTCTTCGATGAACCGTACCGACGACCAGCCGAAGTCTTGCGAGATACGGATCTGATCACAGATACCTTGCGCTAAGCGGACGGGCTCGCCGATGGATCGCATCGATCGGCCGATGCCATAGAGCAGGGTGATGTTTTCGTAGGACTTACCCAACTGCTCAGCAAGGTCTTCGACCGCGAATAGGCTTTGGTCCGAGCTACGCAGGTCGCCAAGGCTCCACGCCAATGCTTTGGCTGCTGGAGCAAGTTGTTCTGCGGTGTGTGGCGGGCCGTCGTCACTTGGGATCGGTATCACAACAAAACCGAGTGTCGGGCCTTGATGGTCAACAACCCAAGCGGCGGGTAAGCCATTGGCGAGCGTGATGGGTTGGTCGGCTTGGACCAGCGCATCGAGCTCGGCTTGGATTGCGAGACGTAACTTGTCGGCATGATCCGCAACGCGCTGACGAATACGGATGTCATCGGCATCATGCAGCACGAGCGATTGGCCATCGTAGGACCACACCGAAAGGGCGAGCTCTGCGCAGCGATCAACAAACGTCTGTGTCGCTTGGTCGATCACCGGTTTGTGGAGGCTGCCTTGCATAATTTAGATGAAAAGTTGAAAAAAGATTTAGGCCGCTTGATTGATTTCAAGCACGCCCTTGATACGGTTGATCAGGTCGGTTGGGCCGAAGGGCTTGTCGACGATCATTTGGATAGAAGTGCTGGCCAAGTCGTCCTCTGAAAGCTTGTGGCCACGTGCGGTCAACAGGATCACTGGGATCGTTGCGGTCTTGGCATCTTGATGGAGCGCTTGGCTCATCTCAAAGCCCGATAGAAGCGGCATCTGATAATCAGTAACGATCAATTGTGGGTGATGCTCTCGAGCCATATCCAAGCAGTCCTGCCCATTGGACGCGACAAGGACGTTGAAGCCGGACGACTTTAGCTTGGCACCAACCAAGTGACGGATGTGCGGCTCATCGTCCGCAATCAGCACGGTTAGCGGTGTACAGGTTGGATTCGTGTGACTCATCAATGGTTGTATCGGCGGTAACGAAGAGGTGATTTAGCTGGCTTCGAGGACTTCAGCGATCGGTTTGCCTAGTCGATACAAACTGTGCAAGCGTTCAAATGCATTGGGTGCTGATGGGTCATACATTTTG
>JBGCDC010000439.1:0-21363 GCA_045105055.1 Phycisphaeraceae bacterium
CGCGACAACCGATCCCGAATACGTCAAGTGGACCCAGTGGATCTTCACCAAGCTCTACCACAGCTACTTCGACCCCGTCGCCAACAAAGCCGCACCCATCAGCACCCTCATCGAAAAACTCGAAGGCGAAGACTACTACGTCGGCTCCGACGGCGAGCTCATCGTTTCCGGCGCCACCGAATCCCTCGAACCCCTCGCAGGCATCGGCGACCCCAACATTCACAAGTGGACCGAGCTCGACCAAGGTCAGCGAGAGCGCCTGCTCGATGAATACCGCCTCGCATTTCTCGCCGAGGTCGAAGTCAACTGGTGCCCCGGCCTGGGCACCGTCCTCGCCAACGAAGAAGTCACCAACGAAGGCCGATCCGAACGCGGCAACTACCCCGTCTTTAAACGCCCGCTCAAGCAGTGGATGCTCCGCATCACCGCCTACGCCGACCGCCTCATCGGAGACCTCGACTTGGTCGATTGGCCCGACAACATCAAAAGCCTACAACGCAACTGGATCGGCAAATCTACTGGCGCAGAAGTCGAATTTAAACACAGCGACAGCGACGAAACGATCCGCGTCTTCACCACTAGGCCCGACACGCTCTTCGGTGCAACCTATATGGTCCTCGCACCCGAGCACCCGCTCGTCGACACGATTACGACGCCACAGCGCGCCGAAGCCGTCCGCTCCTATCGCGAAAAAACCGCTGGTAAAACCAACATCGACCGCCAAGCCGACGCTAAAGAAAAGACCGGCGTCTTCACCGGCGGATATGCCGTCAACCCGGTGAACGATGAAAGGATTCCCGTCTGGACCGCGGACTACGTCATGATGGGCTACGGCACCGGCGCGATCATGGCCGTACCCGCACACGACGAACGCGACTATGAATTCGCCAAAAAGTTTGACCTGCCCATCATCGATGTCGTCGCCGACAAACCCACCGCCGCGATCTATGGCTTTGTTCAGCGATATGACCGAGAACCCGATCTCTTCACAAGCGAAGAACAACTCCAAAAATCACTGATCGATTTCGTAGCGCTAAGCGTCAACCAAGACGAGACTGACTACGACAAAGTCTGGGGCGTCGTCAATTTTTGGCGGCAAGGCAAGGGTACCGAAGACGTCGAAGAACAACCCCAAGGCAGAGGCTCCATCGCCATGATTTGGCAGGACGCATTGAAGCCCCTATTGGCCGACGGCACCGAGAAGCTCTTCGCGATCGCGCGTGCCAAGCAACTCGGCACACACACCGGCAACGCCTTCACCGCAACCGATGGCGCGCTCGCGGTCAACTCCGAAAACAACGAGATCTCTCTCAACAGTAACCCTGCTGAGTATGCCAAGTACAAGATCATCCATTACCTCGAAACCAAAGGCGTGGGCAAGGAAAAAGAGAACGTCAAGCTCCGCGATTGGCTCTTCAGCCGACAACGCTATTGGGGTGAACCCTTCCCCATCCTGCACGGGCCCAACGGCGAAATCCGTACCGTCGACGAAGCTGACCTCCCCGTCGCGCTCCCCGAGATGGAAGACTTCAAGCCTTCGGGTAGCGATGATCCGGACGCTCCGCCGCAGCCGCCGCTAGGCCGAGCCGACAACGACTGGAAGACCGTTACTATCGACGGCGTCGAGTACAACCGAGAGCTGAACACTATGCCCAACTGGGCGGGTTCATGCTGGTACTACCTCCGATACCTCGACAATAAAAATAACGATGCGATCGTCGGCAAAGACGCCGAAAAATATTGGATGAATAGCGTAAAATCCTCTGGCGAGGGCTCGCACGCAGGCGGTGTCGATTTATACGTTGGCGGCGCAGAACATGCCGTCTTGCACCTGCTCTACGCCCGCTTCTGGCACAAATTCCTCTTCGACATCGGCGTCGCTACCACCCCCGAGCCCTTCGGCCGATACTTCGCGCAAGGCTATATACAAGCTTATTGCTACCGTGATGAGCGCGGCATCCCCGTCGAAGCAACGAGGGTGACTAATCAAGACGGAAAACCTGCAGCCGAAGTACAAGGCCAAAAAGATCAAACTTTTAAATACGACGGGAAACCCGCTACTGAAGAATTCGGAAAAATGGGTAAATCGCTTAAAAATGCTATTAGTCCAGATGCAATCTGCGAACAGTATGGCTGCGATACACTTCGGCTGTACGAAATGTACATGGGCCCGCTCGATCAGAGCAAGGTCTGGAACACCGCGGACATCGTCGGCGTACACCGGTTCCTCAACCGACTCTGGCGTGTCGCCTTCAACGAAGACACCGGGCAGCTCCGTGTCGTTGACGCCGAGCCAAGCGAAGATCTGGACCGCAAGGTCCACGCCACCGTCAAGCGTGTTACCGAATCGATGGAAGCGATGCAGTTCAACGTCGCCATCGCTGCAATGATCGAACTCAATAACGATCTGGTCAAACAAGACACCCCGCCGCGCAGCGCGGTGCAAACCCTTGTAAAACTGCTCAGCCCGATCGCCCCACATGTCGCGGAGGAGATCTGGTCCAAACTCGGACACAAGACCTATCTCGCCGACTCCGATTGGCCGACATGGGACGAAGCGAAGCTGGTGCTAGATACGATCGAGATGCCGGTCCAAGTCAACGGTAAGCTCCGCGCCAAAATCAGTATCCCCGCCGACGCGGATCAAGCCACTATCGAATCGCTGGCAAAAGAAGACGAAAACGTACAAGCCCACCTCGACGGCAAGACCATCCGCAAGGTCATCGTGATCAAGGGAAGATTGATTAACATCGTTGTTGGCTAAGGCATCTTGATCCACAGATTGCACAGATGTCCATAGAATCAAGGCAAAAATACGAAGGCACGAAGAACAAGGTGAGTTGGCTTCGTGATCTTTGCCCCTTCGTGGTTCACGAATCTGTGTAGATATGTGAACTCTGTAGAAAAAATCTAAACTACAATTCAACCATGATCCTCCTCATCGACAATTACGACAGCTTCACCTACAACCTCGTGCAACGCATTGGTGAATTGATGGTGGCCAACGGCCAAGACGCCGACGCGTTGCCGGTGAAGGTGGTGCGCAATGACAAGATCACACCAGAGGAGGCGATCGAGCTGAATCCGTCGCATGTGATCGTCTCGCCCGGGCCTTGCACGCCGAACGAAGCGGGCGTATCGATGCAGATCATCGAAGCGTTTGCAGGCAAGGTGCCTCTGATGGGTGTTTGCCTCGGTCATCAGTCCATCGGCCAACAGTTCGGCATGATCGTCGAACGCAACGTCAGACTCATGCATGGCAAGACCTCACCCATCCACCACGATGGCAAAGGCCTCTTCGTCGGGATGTCTAACCCCTTCATCGCGACACGATACCACTCGCTCATCGTCAACAAAGACAGCTTCAACAGCGATAAGTTCGAAGTCACTGCATGGACCGACGAAGGCGAAATCATGGGCCTGCGATCCAAGACAGGCACCTTCGCTGGCGACGCTCCGATGGAAGGTGTGCAGTTTCACCCCGAGAGTTTTATGACGACCGAGGGGCCGATCTTGCTGGCCAACTTCTTAGGCCTACCTCGGCCGAATGTCGAAACGCTGGCGTGAGATACCGACTCCTCTATCTTGGGGTCGCGGTGTCTGTGGTTCCCGTCGGCCTCATTTCAAGATCACTCCGTAGTGGCTCAGTTCCTTCAAGCCCCGTCGGCTTTATTGCAGCCTATCTACCCGATACCGTTTGGGCGACGATGTTTTTCTTTCTTTTTGCCGCCGTACTTGTACGTTGGCGAACGTGGTCGCTTGCGGCGTTGACCTTGGCCTTCACTTTCACGATCGAGGCGGCCCAGTTGTACCAAGGTGAGCCACTGGACACGCTGCGCAGTATTCCGTGGATTCATTTTTTACTTGGCACAAAATTCCTCTGGACAGATCTGGTCTGCCTGTGCGTCGGCACCACGATGGCGGCAGCTTTGCACCACCTGATTCGCAGCAAACAAACAATCTAAGTAGGCTTTATGATCTCATTCATTTAGCAACCAACCTCAAACCGAAAGCCTCACCATGCCAACCGCCGTCGCCAGCCACATTCTTGTTCCGACCGAAGACAAAGCACTCGAATTGAAGCAGCAGATCGCCGACGGCGCAGCCTTCGCCGACCTCGCAAAAGAGCACTCGTCTTGCCCCTCCGGCAAAGACGGCGGCTCGCTCGGCCAATTCAACAAAGGTGCCATGGTCCCGGAATTCGACGCGGTCATCTTCTCAGATCTGCCACTGGGCGAAGTCTCCGAGCCCGTCAAGACGCAGTTCGGATACCACCTGATCGAAGTGCAACAACGCATGATGTGAGGTGGGCATCGCTTGAAAAGCGATCGCACGAGATAACAATCGCGACGCTATGCGTCGCGGGAGAGCTGGGATAAGCTTGTCACAACTCTCCGGCGACGCGTAGCGTCGCGGCTATTTCAATTGTCACTTTTTCTTGTCTGGTAAGCGGATCAAGTGAATCGCGCGGATATCCATCAGCGCGGCTTTCTTGATCGTTTCCGGAGAAACCTCGATACGTGTGTCCCCGGGCTGAGTTAATACAGCCTCACCAATATGTACCCATTGAAAGCTCTGAAAATGGCCCGTCTCGAGCACATCAAAATCCAGTTTCATTTCCGGCTCTGGGACGACGCGGCCCTGATCTAGCCAACGGTGGAACCATATGCTGGCTTTGCTGCCCCCCTGCCCTCGGCCACACCCTTGCAGAACGGCGACCTTAAACCGACCCGGTTTTTCGAGATGGATCGTCCAGACCGCAAAGTCGGCACCATCCACCCAAAAACCCACCGTATTTTTGCTTGGCTGGGGCTCGTAGCGGATCTTCTCACCTCTTGTGACCGCGAGGTGGGCGGGGATGTAGAAAGATCCGTCGCCAGTTGCTTCAATCGGCTTAATCTCGCTCATCAACAGGGGCGGTGCGTCAAACGACAGCACCAACTTGGAGGCCTCTGCTGGGCGAGCCTTCCAACTGATCTCCCAGGTATCCGGCTTCGGCTTCAGTGTCAGGCCAGAGTCTGCCTCCATCCCTTCCCAAGCCATCGAGCGCAACGGCGCCGCGAGACGTGGGATCGAAATCGGTCCTTTGACCTCAGCATCGACCTGCAGATAGAGCGTCGTGCGGTCGCGAGACGCGGTGACGCCTTCGGAGTCGGCGGCTTCAAAGCGGCTTGCTTCAGCATGGACGGGGCTTGTGCCCACGGCGAGCGTAACCAAGAGACCGATCATTAAGCATGCTTGACGGAGGTAGGTATTCATAACAAAGAGTTTACCCGGCATCTCGATCGATACATGAATCAACGATCAGCGCGACAGTCGCTCACGGATATAGGCTTGGGGATCGACCCAGCCGTGATCGCCTTCGAATCGGTCGTGGCTGAGGTAGCCCGTGACCCATCGCTGTTCCTGCTCGAATGGGCCTTGGTGGATGCCGAAGTGCAAGTGCGAGCGGTAGCCGCCACCCTCCCAGGTGTGGGTGCGTCCGAGTGAGCCGACCTTTTGGCCTTGATTGACGACGTCGTTCTCGCGGACGGCGACGAGTGGGCCTAGGTGAGAGTAGAGCGAGCAGAAGCGATTGCCTTGGGTATCGCGGTGTTCGATGACGACCAATCCGCCCCATGAAACTTGCCCGATGACGACGCGCCGGACGACGCCGTCACCGATCGCGACGATGGTTTCATGGTCTTGGTCCCATGCGACGTCGTCGCCCATGTGGTGGGTGTTGGCGAACGGTCCGCCGTTGCCGCGGATGAAGATACCAAAGCTCTTTCGCTTCTCATCGAAATAGTTACGGACCGGCGCAATAAGTGATGCGGTCACGAGGTCTTCGGGTAGCTCGATCGGGTCCTGCGGCTGGACCGGCTTGTTCCCGATGAGTGACACGCCGCGCAGGGTGTAGCCGCTGGACAAGACTTGTAAGACGAGCCGTTCGGTGATGCGCGAGACGGTCGCTTCGTTCTCTTGGCTCATGCCGAAACGCCAGTACGGCTCGTAGGGTTCTGCGTTGGCCAATAATTGAATCGCGGCGCGGCGGTTGGCTTGGGTGTAGGCCTTGCCGAGGGTTTCGTAGGCTTGACGGTAAGCTAGGGCAGGGTCATCGGGGTAGTCGCCGGGCGGCGTGACGCCGGGCTCGCTGAAGCGCTCGACACGCTTGTTAATGGCAACAATCGCGCCTTGGATCGATGCCTTGGCATATGGCTCTCGCTCGCGCTGGAGCGCGGCCTCAAGCGCGGGGAGCTCCTCCGGCGTGCCGTGATAGCTAAGGAAATCTGCAGCACGATCGTGGAGCATCGCAGGGCCTCGCGTCAGGTTGCTGACGATGAGTTTGCGTGCCTCGGAACTGTCGTCTTGCTGGTGCAGCAACGCGACGATGAGGTTGGCCCGTTGTTCAACCTTCGCTCGACGGATCAGTGTGCGCGTCGGTTCGTGAAGGTCTTGGCCGTAATAACGCGGCAATGATTCGCTGAGATATGGAAGTAGGCGGCGGTTACCCGCTGCACGCTTTAGCAGTGCTTTGTCAGGTACCGAGCGCAATATGTACTGGATCGCAGGGCCCGCGACACGCTCATCACGCGACTCGGTCAGCGGCTTCAATACTTTCGCCAACTGCTCCCCGGTTTCATGTCGGCCAAGTACCTGAAACGCGAGCTTGCGCGACTGCGTGTCGGCCTCGGGGATCGCTTCAATCACCGCATCGCGCGCCACCTCTGACCAACAAAACTGTAAGCACACCAACGCGATCACACGATCATTGCGCTTATCCCCTCGGATATGCTCAGCTAATCGCGGTGTCGCCGAGGCACCTAAACGCTCAAACTCCTCGCGGAGTCGTGTCATGTTGCCGCCCGCCGCGAGCAACATCAATCGATCGACTTCCGTATCGCTCGCACGATCGATCACCTGTGCGTCAGCCTGCACAGTAAAGAGCAAGACCCAAGCCAGTAGTAAACCGATACCAGCACGAAACATTGATTGATCCAATCGCATTGACAACCCCCTATAGAAGCGTTTTTGATCCGAAGTCTGCTACGTAATAAAAGCAGTACATCGACCACGGTATCCCTTTAGATAGCCGATCACAATCATCTAAATGAAATACCCCGCCTTTCGACGGGGTATACGCTTAGTTTTGATGCTAGTCCCTTACGACTTATCCCAGCAACGATAGGACCGACTGTGCGGTGCTGTTCGCGATGGCGAGGGTCTGGGTGCCGGCCTGCTGAAGGATCTGGGCTCGCGTCCGTCTCGAGGTCTCTTCCGCGAAGTCCGTGTCGCGGATGGTGCTCTCGGCCGAGACCAGGTTTTCCAGTGCGACTTGTTGTGATCGCATCGTGGTGTCGAGCGTGTTGCGTTCGAAGGCACCGATTCGGCCGCGGAGGGTAGAGACCTGATCGATCGCGGCATCAATGATGTCCGATGCGCCTCGTGGGTCGTTGAGCAGCGAGTCGGCCTCGCCAGTGAGGACCTGGTTGAGGAAGCCGACGGTCGAGTTGCCCAAGCGGGTCGCGGCGACGGACTGGATGCCGAAGCCGACTTGTTGGAGCGAGTCGATGCTTGGGCCGATTTGGTAGGTCGCACCGCCGCCTGTGATGCTGTAGCTAAACGGCGTATTGAGCGTTTGAGCCGCAGCGGAGGTCAGGGTCATCTCGAGGTTGAGGTTCGAGGCATTGAGCGAGATGTCTAGGCCTTCGCCGATGGCGAGGTTGCCGTTGATCAGTGCGAGCGTGTCGCCGCCGATGTCTCGGTTGACTGCGCCGCCGCCCTGCGCGGTGTAGGCATCGAAGAACGTGCCGCCGGTGAGTTTGCGGACACTGACGAACTCAGCCGAGCCGAACTCATTAGATTGCAAGACAAGGCCGGAGGTCGGGTCGGCGGCCGATGCAAGGATGGCTTCGACACCCGTCGCGTCGGAGACCTGGTTGATTGCCGTGGCGACGGCAGAGAGCGCCGTGCCTGACGCGAAGGTAAAGACTTGTACTCCATCGTTGCCTTGTACCTCGAAGCTTACTGCCGAGGTGAAGGTGCCCGTGCCGTTGCCCGAGAGGAACAGCGATGCGTGTTCTGCCGACTGGAGCACCTCAACACTGACAGGGATCGAGCTGTTGAGGCCGAAGTTGGCACCCTTGATCGAGACGTCAGAGATTTGGCTGGCGGTGACACCTGAGGTGAGGTAGTCCAGCGAGCCGTTGAGCAGTTTGAGCCCGGCGAAGCTGGCGGTGTTACTGATCCGCGTGATGGACTCGACGGCCGAGTCGAGTTGCAACTGGTTGGCTTCAATCTCTTGCTTCGAGAACGCACCGGTGTTGGCGGACTCGACGGCCAATGCCTTGATGTTGATCAAGAGGTCGTTGATCTCTTGGAGCGCGGACTCGGTCGTCGCGATGACGTTGGAGGCGCGTTCGATGTTGTCGACCGCTTGGCCGATGCTTGAGATCTCGCCACGCAATCGTTCGGAAACGATCAGGCCAGCGGGGTCGTCCGCACCACGGTTGATCTTCAGACCTGTTGATAGGCGCTGGAGTCGGGTGGCGAGGTCGGAATTAGTCCGGTCCAAGTTGGTCCGGGCAACCATTGCAGAAACGTTGGTATTAATGCGTGTCATGTGGACAAACCTCCGTGTTTGTCTTCTGCGGCGAACCGTTGGGATCACCGCTTTGGGTTTTTCGTTGCCAGGCGTCTACCTGGCTCACAGTCCAGCGCGTACTCCTTTGCGCCGGGATCGGGTCGGTCTATGGTGACTGCTTCAACTTGGATCGGCCGTTCTTATTGGGGTGGCCGTTGCGTTGACGCAGGGTTTGGTCTGCAGCGGTTAAGTCGTCGATGTCGATCTGAGAGGCCTCCGTGTTTTCACGTCGGATGGCTTCGTACACTTCTTTGCGGTGGACTTGGATCGTACGCGGGGCATTGATGCCCAAACGAACCTTGTCGCCGCGGATGTCAACGACGGTGATCTCGATCTCGTCGCCGATCATGATCGTTTCGTCGCGCTGTCGTGATAACACGAGCATGCTGGGGTGGTCCTTCCTTGGCCTTGGTCACCTTGCGTCCTGCAAGGCCCCGCCTACCTCGGCGGGTGCTGTTCTTCAATTTCACATCCCCGGCAAACTTCGCCGGGTCAACTCTTCTCTCTTGCCTCGGTCACGCGCTCTGGGCGTGAACCTCGGCCTTTACCTCAACCAACGGCACACGCGTAGTGAACCGGCGGTCGCTAAGCACGAGCTGTTCGCCCATGCAGTTGCGTACATTGATAACGAGCGGCCCTTGCAGGTTGCCGGTCAATGTCTCGCCACGCTTGTTCACGATGACGAGCACCTGCGCGTCATCGACCGTGTCGAGGTTCAACTGGCCGATCTGCTCAGCCTTGACCGGGACCTTGTACGTCGGGATAAACAACGTCGGGTCCGTGACGATAAACGCCAGGTCCGGCTTGTCTATCGATTGCAGCCACCAGAAGTAGCTGTCCTGGCCCGCCTCAATCAACACGTAGTGCTGATAGTCAGGGAAGCCAAGCAGGCCCTTAGGAAATGTCATGACGCGTTGGTCATCGACTTCAATCTCACCGAAACGTGACGAACTAATCTTCATCGTCAACTTACCTCTTGCAGCCTGGTCCATCCTGGTTTCCATACCCGCCAAGGACATCCTGTCGCGGGGGGCGGTTCCAACCGCCGGTCATTTTTGCGCGGGTTTGGCTGGCTACATCGCCCTGGCCCGCGCAACACTTGCGCTTTAGCGCAAGAAGTCCAACAAACTCAACTGTTGGCTCGCTGAGCCAACCTGAAGCGACGCCTGCAACTGCAACTGCAACTGCTGAAATCGCGTTAAAACTTCCGTTAGATCCGCATCCTGTAACTGACTAAGCATGGTTTGCTCCTGGATGTCGCGATCTTGGATCAGAGTCAGCTGGTCTTCGACCCGCCTTGCCTGAACACCGACCCGTGCCCTCGCGGACACAACTGAATCGATGTCGTCTTCGATATTGCTACCAGCAAGTGTGATGCCAGCTTCGTTGTTATTTCGCAATGCGCTGCTTAATTCTTGTAAATGCGTAAACATATTCTCGACACGGACCTTTGATTGGTCGTCGCCGTCGATCGTTGCCGCCGAACCCGCGTTCACTTTGATGCCGAGGTTCTCTGCCGCGAAGCTAAGCCCCGCGTTGGTGACGCTGAAGTCGCTTGCCCCCACGGTGTTGTCGCTGACCGCAAAGCCGTTGCCCGTCGTGGCGAGGCCGAAGTTGAAGTCCGTGCCGACCGCGACACCCGCCGCGGTCGCAGCGGCCTGGGTCAGGCTGATCACATCCGCAACGGTCGAAGCCGCGGTCAGATCAACCGTGAAATTCGTGCCGTCGTGCAGCGTGATATCTAAGTCGGGCTCACCCGCTTCGCTCATCTGAACGCCGATGCGATTGCGGAAATCTGACAGCAGTGTCGTGTTACCAAACGTGCGTAGACCCATGTCTTCCGCGGTGGTTCCGCCGTTCTCACCGATGCTCAACTCGATCCCGCTGACCTCGCTGACCAGGTCTAGGCCCGTGCCATCGTCGTTGATCGTCAGACGCAAACCAAAGTTCATCGCGTCGATGACGTTCTGTAAATCCTGCACTGTCGTCGCGCCGGAGAAGTCGGCCACCGCGGTATTCTCGCCTTGTGTGATCAGTAAGCCACTCGCAAAGTCGATCGGCGCCGTGAAGGTACTGAGTTCCGTGCGACCAGACAGCTTGACGTTCAGGTCAGCACCCGCGAGGGTCGCCGACGTCGCGCTAAGGTTCAGCCCCAAGTCTGCTGCGGTGGTGCCGCCGGTCGAGTCGGTGATCGTGATCGTGTTGCCGCCATTGGCCGTGAGTGAGTACCCGCCGCCACCGATTGCGATCGAACCGGCCGCTGGATCAAGATTCGTGATCGCGTTATTGACGCGTGTCACGACATCCTCAAGCGTATCAACCGTCGTCAAATCCACGACCGTTGGCACACCGTTGACCGTCAAGTTGATCGCGCCCGGCAAAAAGCCACGCTCTCGCGCACCTTCGATATCACGCAGCAGCACATCGCCATCGGCCTGCGGATCAAGGTCCACCATCGTGGCGACACGCGTAGATAATGCGCCGAAGGCTTCTAAACCGTTGCTATTGAATGTTAAATCAGTGAGCGCCCCGCCATCGTTGGTTAGGCTTTGATCGCCGCCAAGGTAGCGGACTCCGCCAAGGAAGGACTCGAAGACCGCGTTGCCGTCGCCTGTGCCGTTGTTGCCGCCAAAGATCGCCAAGCCGTTGAACTGCCGGTTGGCCGCTTCGAGTGCACCTGCAAGCTGCGCGTCGATCACCTCGGCCTGGGTCGACCTCGTCACCGCATCCGACCCGATCCCGATCTGACTCGACGCGATCTGCTGCGCCTCGATCAAAATATCCGTCACGTCCCGCAACGCGGCATCGCCGAGGTTCAACACCCCACGCGCATGTTCAAGGTTGAGTTGTTGCTGTTCGCGAAGAATCTTCGATTGATTCAGGTGCAACACGGCAGAGATCTTCGACGGGGCATCCGAGCCTCGGCTTAAGATCTTACCGGTCGATGCCTGGTCCTGTGCCAACAACAACTCACGCTGCGTCTCCTGCAAACGCCGACGCAACAACTCACTCGACATGAGGTTGGAGGTGCGGGACAGGAGTGGGGAGATGGTGGACATGAGTTTGGGAGTCGGGGTTTAAGGGTTGGGAGTTAGGGGCTCGCTATACGATGCCGATGAGGGTCTGCATCATTTCATCAACGACGGTCAAAAATCGTGCGTTAGCTTGATACATGCGTTGGTAATTCATGAGATCGATGGTTTCTTCATCCGCGTTCACACCGCTGAAAGCCTGCTGCTGAACCTGCAGGTTTTCTTTGACGACTGAGTCGGCATTCAGCTGATCAATCGCTTGTGCGGTCCGGATCGAGACGTCTTCGATGTGACGATTCCAAAAGCCAGTCAGGCTCTGGCCCTGCAGCGAACTCACGCCGGTTTCGCGTAGTCCTGCGATAGCCAGCGCGTTGCGGTTGTCTCCGGGCAGGTGACCTCGGCCGACCGCGATCATGCGCGGGTCGTCAACAAGGTCGAGGTTGACACCGATATCGCTGGCGTCCTTGCCCTTGAAAAACGTATTGATTCCGAGTGCCGCCATCGCACCGGTGTTGTCGTCACTGAAGCTGAACTGGAAGTCCTGTGCATCCGCGGTGATCTGAAGTCGGCCATCACTCGTCACCGCCGCTGAGATATTCGCAACTGCGTTGATCTGTGCCGCGAGATCATCAAGCGACGTATCGTTGGTCGGATCGATGCCATCGAGGTCAACGTTAATCGTCTGCGCGATACGCTGGCCAGTAGAGACCTGCGTGACGTGGAATTGGAACGAGCCATGTTGGATATCGAAGGGGATCTGTGCCGCGGGATCGTTGAGCGCGACGGCCGTATCGATCACTTCAGTGGTCGCCAGTGCCGAGTCGAGCAGGTTTAGGCCCTGGCTCTGGCTGTGCAGCTTGTTGACCTCGTAAATCATCGCGTTGGCATAGGTATCCAGCGTCTCGATCGCGTTTTCGAGGAACTGACCGCGGAAGTTCACCAAGCCACCAAGCTCACCGCTCTTGATATCAAGCGGGCTTCGGTCCTCGGCCAATCGCACTGTCGTCGTGAGCCCATCGCCGTTGGACTCGGTCGTCACTGCGATGCCACGGTTATCATTGCCCAACACAATCGGCAGCGAGCCCACGAAAATATCAATCGCGCCACTACGCTGTTCGTTCACCGAGATATCGATGTACTGCGCCAACTCGCCAAGGTAGAGGTCACGCTGGTCACGTAGGCCGCCAGCCTGGCTGGGGCTGCCACCCTCTTGCGTGACAATCGATTTATTCAGCTCTGCGATGCGATCGAGTAGGTCGTTTGCCGTACTTGCCGCGTTCGCGGTGCGGTCGTCGATACGCTTCTGGAGGTTCAAGAACTCGCCACGCACCTGCGCGACATAATCACCCAGCGTCTCCGCCTGCTTCACCGCCAAAGTACGCAGCGACAAGTCCTGCGGATTATTTGCGATCTGTGACCAGCTGTTAAAGAACTCGCCCATCCGTGTCGAGATGTCGATATCTGAAAGCTCATTCTGGATCGCTTCGATCTCGGACCACAAGTCCTGACCGACTCGGCTGCCGCCTTCATCTGAGATCGCGTTACGCAGGCGGGCTTCGAGTGCTTCATCGACTTGGCGGGTGATCGACGCGATCTGTACGCCGTTGCCGATATAGATCCCGCGTTGCAGTTCGCTAGAGCGATTCGCAGCGAGTTCGATCTCACTGCGGTGGTAGCCCTTGGTCGCAAGGTTCGCAAGGTTGTTACCCGCCACCTGAATCGCGGCTTGCGAAGCAAGCAAGCCGGAGCGTCCGATGTAGAGGGAACTGGTCAAACCCATGGGTGTTTATCCGTACGATTGGTTTCGTTATGCCGTGACGCGGAGTGTGCCGAGCGTCTGTGTGCTAGCAGGTTGAGGTTGATTGGCCGGTGCGTAGCCCGCGGCTCGCCCAGCGTTGCCTAGTGTTTGCACCAAGCCTTGCATGTGATTGAGTAGCGCCTCCGTCGCGCGACGAGTAACCGAAGACTGTTCCTTGACCGCAGTGATCCGCTCGCGCAACTGCTCACGCAGGACGAGCAATCGGCTACGCGCGGGCTCGGGCAGACGCTCCGCCAAGTCACGCATGCGCATTGGACCAAGCGCCTTTGGCTCAATCGCCCGCGTCAGCTCAGCAACCAGCTCAAGTCGGCGTTTTTCCAAATCACCGATCGCCTGCACGACCGTGTTTTCTAAACGTGAACACTCCGATACGCCGTGGTGATCAGCTAGGCGTAAGCACTCTCGCTGGCGTTTCATCAGCGTCAGCAATTGCTCGTGCCGATCGGTCAACTGCTTGAGCACTGTCTCTAGGACCGGGATATGTTTTGCTAATTGATCAACCATTTGTGCTTACCGCCCCACCCTTTGCCGCTGCACTAAGGTGCTTGTAAACCGAGTCCACCAGATCAAAACGAGTCGCGCCAGCAATACGGTCGGACAAGACCTGGTCCATCTGTTGTTGGAAAATCTTCTCTGCTCGGCCGCCGCTGAAAAGATTCGCGGCCAACGGGTCGCTCCGAAGCTGCTCGAACATGGGCATGATCAGCGTCGTCGCGACGAGCTTTTCCGCTGCTTCGCGTAGTTGTTCTTCCGGGCTCTGGCCTTCGCTGCGAGCGCGGTCCATGAAGCCATTGAACACAGGCGCCGATGCGACATCTCCGCCAACCGGCGTGGAAACTCTCGGCAGTTCGTTAGCTGCTGTCGATAGTGGTGTGATCGCGTCAATCATTTGTAAATCAGCTCCGCGTGCAGCACACCTAAGTCGTGGATCTCTTTGATAATCGCGATACGATCCTCAGCAGGAACGTTTAACGTGTTCAGGGCATCAAGCAACTGACGAAGCCCCGCCCCACCACGGTTGTCCGGATCAACCAACGCGAATGGCACGTTTTCAACGGTCGGGTTATTTGGGTCAGGCTGCGGCTCCGGCGTCACGATCTGAATCGTCATGCCCTTGTGCGAAATAATCACCGGCGAAAGCTCCACATCTCGCGTCATCGCGATCGTGCCCTCTGCGCGATTGATGATCACACGTGCCCCACCGGACGCGATCTCCGAGTCGATCGTCGTACCCATAATCTGTGTGATAAAACTCGAAAGGTTCGGCAGCGCCTCGTCCGGCACCTTGATGATCACGTTCTTCTGATCCACGGCCCGTGCAATCGGGTCTTGATCATCCGCAAGCACCATTACGCCGTTGACCGCCTCAGCGATAAAATTCGCAAGCTGCCAAGACGCCTTGTTCTCCTGCAAAACCAACGTGATCTGATTGAACTTATCCAAGTTCATCGAAGGCACATCGCGCACCATATGCGCACCGCGCACCACTTTTGCGCGGCGGGGATTCTCTTCTTCATCCGGCAGCATGATATTGCCCGCAGCCACCGCATACGCTCGGCCGTTCTTACCCGGCGCGAACAGCACCGCATCCAGCAACACGCCACCCTTTAGACTCTTCGCGTCGTTAAGCGTTGCGACCGTGACATCGAGCTGATCGACGCCTTGGCGAACTCCCTCACCGGGGACCGTCGCACTGACATGAACCAGCGCGATGCTGTCGGCATCAGTGAAATTCTGTGGCGTAGCTGTTGCGTCAAGATTGCGTGCCACCGCAGCTAAAACCGCTTGGTGAGCCGGACCGAACTCGCCATCGCCCGTACCGTTGAGCCCGACGACAACGCCGATACCACTGATGACGCTCGACTCCGAGCCCTTAAGCGTGACAACGTTTCGGATCTGCGTCGCACCCGCTGGCACCGCAATCAGCAGTGCAACGAGGGCAAGTAGTGAAGTGAACTTGAGTTTGTGCATCGTTCGAATCCTTCGTGTGAGCATGTTTCAGTCCTTGAAACAATCTTCGTGTCTAGCGTTCTTGAGCAAGCGCGGTGCCAAAGCTTGCGACAGGTAGGAATGCCTGTCCTACCGCGATCAAAAATCAAAGACCGCATCGAACAAGCGTGTCAACCAACCCTTTTCGCCGGAGTCCCGGAGGTCGCCGGAGTGCTGTTTGTCGATGAAGAGGTTCTCGAGTTGTGTCGAGAGGATCGAGTTGTCTGCCGAGACATCCTCAGGCATACAATTACCCGTGGCGACAAGCACAGACTGTTCCCCGTCGTTGATAACCGTGCGTCGCGCTTCGAGAACCATCAGGCCATTGGGCTTGATGTCGATGATTCGGGCACGGACCCGGCCGGTCATGGACTCGGTCCGTTCGTACTCACCCTCGCCTTCGTAGGTGCGTTCAAAGCCGAGCTCAACCAGGGCTGGGCTGTTCGAACCTTGCGGCACTTGCAGGTTCAGCAGGTCTGCAATCGTTAATCGTGGGAACTGCGTGATCCCGCCACTGAGTTCGGATGACTTCTCGGTGGTTTTTTCCGAATCCATCTCACTCTCGAACGACTCGCGTACGATGATCGTGACCAAATCATTGATCATGAACTCGCGTGGCTCGGGCCGGATGTTCACATAAGCACTGAACCGTGGTACATCCGGATGGACATCCGGCAGTGCTCGGCGTGTCCGGTCCAAAGGCTGGTGATAACGCTGAGCGGCAACCGAGTCGATCTGCTCATCCGAGTTGGCATAAAGCGATGACGACTGACCGAGGGCTTGTTGCCCGCTGAGTAGCGCGGTGCCGCAAAACATCATGCCGATCCATTTTTGTAAGTTCATCATTTATCTTCTTTCTTAGGTTGAATCGCATCCCCCGCGACGACCTTGCCGCGTGCAACGACCGTCGCATTGAAGCGTTGGCCCGTCTTGGCGTTTTGTACTTCGACGTTGTCTCCAACCGCACCTTCGCTCTGAGCGATGCCGTTGAACGTGATCTTGATGCCGCCGGTGTTGAGCTCAACCGAGACACGCTGGCGACGCGTCACTGCGACGGGTAGCTTGACCGAACTCGCAGTAATGAGATCGCCCGGGCTGATCGTGCTCTCAGCAACTTGACCAGTGACCAAAGACGTGTCGGCAAGATAAGCCTGCTGTACATCGTCGATGAGTACTTCACGCAGGCGGACCTGACGGCGATTGATCATGTCGCCTCGGCCGATCTTTTCGCCCGCCACGACCGCGATCACGCGCTGTTGTACACGAGCAGAAATCGTTTGGCCCTTGTCGATCGCCTTTGTGCCGTGGTAGCCGGTAACTTTGAACGACACCGCGCCAAGTGTCGGCTCAGCTATCGGCTGCACCTCGTATCGCCCAGCTACCGCGCTCTTGGCAAGCAGTTCCTTATCACGATCGTTGAACGTGATCTTCAGTGACAACAAGCTTAGCCCGATTCGCTTCGCGATCGTCTGCTCGATCAATGCCTTCACCGTGGTCGGCGAATAAACCGTCACCGGCTCACCGCGACGAAGAGATTCAACATTCGCGATCGGTTCTTGCGACGCTTCACGCTCCGCTTGCTTCGCGGCTTCGTTAAACGTGCGGTGTACGGTCACCCGCGTAAACCCGCTGAGATCTAGCAAGCCCAGCTTCGCACCTTCTTCACGAATGGCTTCGAGGATGGATGAAGTCTTGATATCGATGCGTGACTCGCCTTCGACAAAACGACCGATGACGACTTTAGCGAAGCCGTTGGCGTACTCGCCTTCCAACTCAGCAACATGTGACAACAAAACTTCAGGGCCATCCGACCCGGCCACATCGTGGACGCGCAACGAATCGCTCTTAGCGGTCTCTGCAATCAGCAGCAATACCGCCACCGCTACAAGCAACAACATCGGTCGTATTAAGTGCATCATCGTCGCGGGTTCATCTCGTCGCATGTCAGGCCTCCGTGCCTTACGTTTTGCTATGTTTTCCAAGGCAATGAGCTCCGCCCATCGCCACGCTCAATCACTTAGTGCTTAGAACCTTCTAAGGTTGCCAACGGTCTGCAGCAGTTCATCCGCGGCCTGGATCGTCTGACTGTTCATCTCAAAAGCCCGCTGTGTTTTGATCAGTGAGACAAGCTCGTTGACCGGACTAACGTTGGAGGTTTCAAGATGCCTGTGTTTAATCGTGCCGAGCACACCCTCGCCGGGGATGCCTTGATTGGCCGGGCCAGAGATCTCGGACTCGACATAGATGTTGCCACCGATCGACTTCAGGCCGGCCTTGTTCACAAAGCTGTGCAGCTCGATCTGCCCAACCTCTTCGGTCGAGTTGTCGGGTAAGGTGGCAGAGATAATTCCGCTAGAAGAGATCTCAATACCAACCGCGTCTTCGGGGATCGTGATCCCGTTAGCGAGTCGTGGGCCGTCAGAGTTGCCGAGGACTAATTCACGATCACGGTTGGTAAAGAAGTTGCCTGCGCGGGTGTAGCCGATACCGCCGCCGAACTCTTCGAGGATTTCAACTTGGAAGAAGCCATCACCAGTGATGGCCATGTCAAAGTCACCTGCGCTTTGGACAAGCGAGCCGCCACTAAAGTCGTATTGCGTGTTGCTGACCCGTGTACCTAGGCCGACCTGTAAGCCCGCGGGCGGCGTAGTTTCCGCGCCGGCTTCGAGGCCGGGCTGTCGTTTCTGCAGATAGAAGAGGTCTTCAAAGTTGACGCGCGAGGCCTTAAAGCCATTCGTGTTGACGTTGGCGAGGTTGTTGGAGATGACGTCGAGCTCTGTGGAGAGCGCGTTCATCCCGGTCGCGGCGGCGTGGAGTGCGTTAACAGCCATAGGTCGTTTTACCTTGGTATACAGTCGTTTATGCGAGTCTTGCGAAGGTATTAATCGACGCGTTTAGCATTTGGTCGTGGTACTGGATCATCTTTGCGTTACCGGTCGCGGCCTTGGTCGCAGAGACAATTTCCATCATGGTGGAGATCGCGTTGGTGCCGGACGATTCGTAGTGGCCCGGCAGGACGATGGGTTGTTCGATCGTGACTCGGCTGTCGCCGCCACGCATCTCAAACATATTCGTACCCGAAGGTCGAAGCGCAGCAAGGTCAGCCGAGGCAACTTGGATCTGCTCTCGGCCGATCAGATTGCCCTGCGTATCGAGCATGCGGATCTCGCCGGTCCGCGTGATGACAGGGTTGCCGGTCACTTCGATCGGCTGGTTATTCATGTTCATCACACGCTGGCCGGTCTGCGTCACAAGCTCGCCTGAGGCGTTCGTTGTGAACTGGCCGGCTCGCGTTAAACGGAAATCTTGCTGACCCGTTTGGCTATCGGTGTGCTCAACGACAAAGAAAGCATTGTCGGTGGTCAGCGCTGCATCAAGATCACGGTCGCTCTTAATCGGTGCGGCGGTGCTAAACGCGACACGCTGCCCCTTGGCAAATATCCCGCCGCCGAGCTTATCCAGCATCGCGTTAGATAGGCCGAACTCGGCGGGCCCGTTTTCCATACTCGCGGTTTGCCGCTGGCGCACGTCAGTAAACAACGGCTTAAAGCCGGCCGTGTTTACGTTCGCCAAGTTGTTAGCAAGGACGTCTTGGCGATGTGCATTCACCATGACGCCCGAAGCGGAAAGATTGAGCCCGTAGTTCATCGGTCACCCTCCGTGGTCACCGGCTCAGTATCCTGAGCACTACGGGTCAAAGCCGGGCGTCCGTGCCCTGGCGTGTCCTTCACTAAAGAAAGCTCGATCGACTCAAGCTCATCAGACCAAGGCTTAACACGCTTAGGCCTAGCGTTCGCGCGATGCTGCGCCGCCGCCATTTGAGCAAGCCGAAGCATCACCGCGCCGAGCCCATCGCTGCCTTCAGCACGCACCAAGTCCAAGAGGGTCTTGTCTTGATCAGCGTTCGTTTTGTCGATCGGTGGCTGCATGATTCTCACAAGCGGGTGATTCCGCGTGCTTAACCAAACGCAACCCCGATGCCATGCGCGGAGAACCGTACTCATACAAACGCGAAAAATCGCTAAAACATTGCTTTTACTTAACTTGCGCCTCATGGACCTGGTGCGCAAGGTTCGCCGACCACGCAGGAATCGCACTCCGCAGAAATCGTCCGCGCAAGGGGTGCGCTCTTTAGTGCGTGTGTTGCGCGGCTAGCGTTATTGTTGAACCCAGATCAGTCCAATAGGCCGCGACGCTTATCGAATAAGCCATCGAGCCGAGCGACGAGGTCTTGCTGAGCGCGCGTCGTCGGCAGTGATCGGCCGACGGCTTCGAGCAAAAGAATCAGCATGTGATAGTCATCGATCGAAATCGACTCAGGCGCGATGCGCTTCGCTGACTCATCCATGTTGTGATAGTTGCCAAGAGGTAGACAGATGCACGAGCTGAGGTAGCCGTACGCACGGAAGGCAGTTGCTTCACACGCGCCGCCGGGCATGAGCTTGCGTTGAACCTTGAATTGCTTGTCGGCTTTACCTAGCGCCTCGGCCACCGCAACAAGTCGCGCAGTCAGGTCAGGGTCAAAGATGCTCAGGCGATCACCGACGCGGATGATCGGGCCATCACCGATGGGCGACTCGATCATGCTCTTGCTGTTCTCTAAGCAGATCAGCGTCGCGTTCTTTGGCAGACTTCCATTCTTCGCCGCGCCGATCGCGCCGATGAAACCAACTTCTTCAGCGAGCGTGAATAGCAAACGCACATCGCCCAAGCCCTTCGGCTTCGCCAGCAACTTCTCATACGCACAGATCGCCGCGGCCACTGCAGATAAATCATCACAGACCGGCGTATGCAACCTGCGCTTCACAACCTTCGCCTTTGGCAACGCCCAAGTCACTAAATCACCCGCGAGTACCGACGCGATACGATCCAACTCGATCGTGACAAGCTGAAGCAGGTCACCGCTGCGCTTGCGATCGAGAGAGACGACCTTGCCTTTGATCGGCTTTTTACCATGCAAATGCAGGGCAACGGGCGTCCCCACAAAATAGTCATCGTGTACCCCGCCGCGGAACTCGGCTTGGATGTATTTGCCAACGTCAAGCACCTCGGTCACCGCGAAGGCCGGGTGATCCAGGTGAGCGGTGAAATAAATCGGCTTTGTTGACCGCGCCCCCTTGCGTTTGACCGTGAGGTTGCCCAAAGGATCGCGCGTCAGCGTCACCGTCTTGCGACGCTTGGCCCACTGCTCAATCCATTCAATGACGCGCGATTCCAGCCCCGCCCCGGTCGGTAGGCTGGTGAGCTCCATCAAGATCTGTTCGTGTCGTTTGGACATGCTTTTCGTACCGCTTGATACATTCTACACATGAGTGACGCAAGCACACTAGCAATCGATTGCAAAGACCTAACCGTCCGCCGAGGCACGACGACGATTCTGGATGGGCTGACCTGCGAGATCAAGCGCGGGCAGGCCGCCGCGATCCTTGGGCCCAACGGCTGCGGCAAAACAACTTTCACCCGCTGCCTCACCGGCACCATGTTCGCCACCCAAGGCCGACTCACCGTACTCGACCAAACCATCGGCCACACCAACGTCCTCGCGCTCCGCAAACGCATCGGCCTAGTCAACCCCACCACCGACAACGGCTTCGCCCACGTCACCGGTGCCGTCGTCGACGCGGCGCTCAACACAACTCTCGCCGTCTGCACCGGCTATTTCGCGAGCGTTGGCTTGTACGAACGACCCACCGCTGAGCAAATCGAACACGCCCGGCAACTGCTGCACAACGTCGGGCTTGGCCATCGCCTGGATCACAAACTCGGCAAGCTCTCCACCGGCGAACAACGCCGGGCGTTGATCGCGCGGGCACTCGTCCACAAACCCGAACTGCTCATCCTCGACGCGCCGACGGCCGGCCTCGACCTGCGCGGCAGAGAACAAGTCCTCGCCACCATCG
>JBGCDC010000440.1:0-2345 GCA_045105055.1 Phycisphaeraceae bacterium
TGTCGTTGTTTATAGAACGAGCTAAAGGGGTTTCGAGAGCTTATTTACCCTGCCTAGTCGTATCAGAGACGTGATTAGTGCAAGTAATATACCAGATAGGCCAGCCGCGCCCAACCTTTAAACGCCCAGCTGGCGCGGGAGCAACTGATCCGACGCGCTGCAGGCACCTTGCTTAGGCGGTTTCTTCGATCGGGCTGAATCTGGAGCCAGCTAGCTGGACCTTGCGATTGACCGGCGGGCCTGCGGGCAGGAATGGGCTGATGGCTGCGGCACATACCGCCACGACAATGTTGGCGATTGCGAACATCCACCATTGGTCGAAGTCCATCGATGTCATCAAGCCGACGACGACGAGCATCACGATCATCAGCGGGATGAGGCCACGCCACGCGAGCTTCATGAGTTGATCAAAACGCAGGCGAGGCAGCGTCCATCGGACCCACATCTGGATAAAGAGCAGCAGCAAAATCTTGCCGGAGAGGACGCCGAACTTAAGCAGTACGAGCACGACGCCGCCGAGCGCGGTGGCGAAGAAGCCTCCCTCGCCGCCCGCGGTGATAGGCGTTTCATTGAAGAACGGGAGGATGTCCCAGCCGCCGAGGAACAGGATCGCGAAGAACGCGCAGCCCGTGATCATGTGCATGTATTCGCCGAGGAAAAAGAGTGCCCACTTCATCGACGAGTATTCGGTGTGGAAGCCGCCGACGAGTTCTTGCTCTGCTTCAGCGAGGTCAAACGGTGCACGATTGGCCTCGGCTAAGATACAGACGAAGAAGATGATCGCGAGCAAGGGGTGGGCGAAGATGCCCCACTCGCCGATGCCGTTGGACGAGGCTTGCAGGTTGGTCATCACGCCCGCATCGGTCGTCTTGTAGTACAGGATCATGATGAGGACGCAGACGCCCATCGGGATCTCGTAGCTGAGCATCTGGGCGGTCGCGCGGAGCCCGCCGAGGAACGAGTACTTGTTGTTCGAGGCGTAGGCACCGAGGACGATGCCGTAGACCGCGACCGAGCCGATGGCCAAGAGGTAGACGACGCCGATATTGATCGGGGCGACGGCAACGACAGCAGGTAAGCCATCGGGTGAGTCTGCTGAAGACGCCACCAAGTCATAACCAAACATGGTAATCCCGGGGAAGTCCCAATTACCGCCCCAAGGCACGACCGCCCAGCCGATCAGCGCGGGGATCACCACCAGGACCGGGCCCAGGAAAAACAAGATCTTGTCTACATTCGGCGGCGTGTAGTCTTCCTTGAGCAGCAACTTGATGCCGTCGGCCAGCGCCTGCCCTAAACCGCCAAAGGATTTTTTGTATAGCCAAGCAAGGCCGATACGATCGAGCAGGCCATCGACCAACTGCAACATGCCGAAGCCGGTGCGGTTGGGACCGATCCGGTCCTGTGCCCACGATGCGACTTTGCGTTCAAGAAAAATGAGGTAGGCGGTGGCGCCGAGGATCGCATGAACGACCACGAGGATCACGCAGAGGCTTACAAACAGTTGAGCAGGAATCATGGCCGGGCCGATGGAGGTACTGAGCAGGTCGTGACGTTGAGTGGCATTATCACGCGGACCAGTACGTGTGGCAAACGCCGAAGGCATTGAGGGTAGAATCCAGCGAACAAATTGAGCGAAACAACCCCAAACAACCCGATTGAGTCCGCGACGCCGAAGCCTTCTGTTGAGTCGGTTGTGCCGGAGCGTCGCCTGAAGCCACGGACCGATCGTCGGCGAATGAAACGGCCCAACGAGCCCTCGGCCGACGAGACCGTGAAAGAAACGATCGAGTCGATCGTGATCGCGTTCATCCTCGCGTTCGTATTCCGTGCCTTCATCGTCGAGCCGTTCATCATCCCGACCGGCTCGATGGCACCGACGATGCTCGGAACTCACGCGCAGATTGCCTGCCCATCCTGCGGCTACCACTTCGATGTCGGCGTCAACCAAGGGTCGCTCGGCCCTGAGTCGCTGGTCCCGATCACCTCGGCCGACTGCCCGATGTGCAATTACGAAGTGACGACGGCCATGGGCACCAAGGCCCGATCGGGCGACCGTATCCTCGTCAACAAGTTCAGCTATCACATCAAAGACCCGTCGCGATGGGACGTGGTCGTCTTCAAAGCCCCGCAAGACGAAGAAGTCAACGGCATCCCCGCGCCGCGATCGAACTTCATCAAACGACTCGTCGGCCTACCCGGCGAACGCATCGTCCTGCTCGACGGCAACGTCTTCACCGCACCCGCAGGGACCAATGACTTCGCTATCGCACGTAAGACCGACCCGCTCACCAACCGCCACTGGGAGAAGATCCAACGCGCGGTCTGGCAACCGATTTATCACA
>JBGCDC010000441.1:0-2938 GCA_045105055.1 Phycisphaeraceae bacterium
TGTCGCCGTCGATCGAGCCGAAGTTGCCTGAGCCTTCGACGAGCGGTTGTCGCATGACGCAGGGCTGTGCTTGTCGTGCGAGCGCGTCGTAGATGGAGCTGTCGCCGTGTGGGTGGTAGTTACCCATGACGTCGCCGACGACTTTGGCGCACTTGCGGTGTTTGGCGTCGTGCTTGATGCCCTGTTGCCACATGGTGTAGAGGATGCGTCGCTGCACGGGCTTAAGCCCATCGCGCACATCCGGCAGGGCCCGCGAGGTGATCACCGATAGCGAGTAGTTGAGGTAGCGCATCTGCGCCGCTTCGTGCAGCGCGACGGGCGAGATGCCGATCGCCGCCTCTCGGCTGAGCGCGTCGCCGCCTTCGGCCGAGGCATTGAATAGCCCGCCGTCGTCATCGGTCTCGCCGGATGCGTTGCGTCGTGTCGTCTTCTTTTTACTGCTCTTTTTCCGAGCCAAGCGCTAGCCCTCCGTGGCTGGCGAAATTGATATGGGTCACCGTAACGTAACACTATAAACCATCGTGCTTGGTCTGTTTTTATCCCGATTGACCTCTTTTGGACTTCATTTCATGATCGATGTTCTCACGATATTTCTTAGGAATTGGAAATGGATCGAACGCTATGTATCCCGTACCAATTTCGTCTAAGTCGGCCCAATGTCCGATCAGCTCCGCCAATTTACTGAGCTCTAATCCGAGATTGGGTGTAACTTCTCCATGCCCCCAAGGCTGTATTTCATTGGTTTTCATCGCTCGCTGACAAAGTTCAGGGACGAAGTATTCAGTTCCCTCCATCCAGCCTGCGTAGTAGCAATCTTCTGAGACGGCACTCATCTTCTCACCAAGATCTTGCAGCAAGCCCTCTCGATCTATCTTTTCGCAATCCATAGACGAATCATACAAGAGCAACGCGATACACTGAGACGATGCGTATCCTTGGCATCGACCCCGGCCTCCGTCTCACGGGCTTTGGCGTGGTCGATGTGAAGCCCGGCAGCATCGAACCCACGCTCGTTGAAGGCGGCGTCATCAAGCTCAACGCGAAGACGAGTGTCGCTGATCGCCTAGCTCAATTGGCCGAGGACCTCAGCGGGGTCATTGCAGAAGTGAAGCCTGATCACTTAGCGGTCGAGAAAATCTACTCTCACTACGCCCACCCGCGCACCGCGATCATCATGGCCCACGCCCGCGGCGTCATCCTCCTTTGTGCCAAGCAGGCGAACCTCGCCATCGAAGAGCTCGCCGCGACCGAAGTTAAAAAAGCGCTCACCGGTAACGGCCACGCCTCAAAAGAACAGATGCAGCTCGCGGTGCAGGCCCAGTTCCGCCTGCCCCAGCCGCCGAGCCCGCCTGACGTCGCCGATGCGATCGCGATCGCGACGTGTCATGCGAGACGGATTGCGTTCGATGCGCTCTGAAAAGGATGAATGTCAGTTTTATCACGAATCATCCGATACTATGGATTCACACTCTAACCCCCGATCGGGAAGCCAAGATGAGCCTGACAGTTGTATCGATTGAAGACGACGGCGTTGCCTCGCTGAACTGCGGTGACGACATGAACGCCCTGGCGATGTGCGAAGAGTTCACCGAGCTCAAGGATCTCGTCGGCGTCGATTGGATGAGTCGAAAGATCGCCCTTGGCTTTAGCGAGGCGAGCTACATCGACTCCGCCGCGATCGGTTGGCTATTGTCGCTTCACAAAACAATGCAAGAGTCGGGCGGCAAACTCGTGCTGCACTCGATGTCGGCGAGCGTCCGCCGGGTGCTCACGATGATGCGGTTGGAAAGCGTGCTTAACCTCGCGGATGATCACGCCCAAGCGCTCGCACAACTTAAGGAAGCCGCCTGATGTCAACCATCCCGCAGACCACCGCACAGATGATCGATTTATCGAACCTGCCCGTCGAGCAAGGCGTCGAGAAGGCGATCGCGAAAGCCGTCCATGAAGGTGCCAGCGACCTGATGCTGCTCGCCCACGAAGACTACTACGCGCTGCACATCCGCCAGCTCGGCGTGATACGCCCGCTCAGCATCGTCAGCAAAGAAATCGGTAAACGCTTTGGTCAGTACATCAAGGCCCAGGCCGGGATGGACGTCGCAGAACACCGCCACCCGCACGACGGCCGATGGATCTACGACGACCTGCTCGATTCGGATTCTGAAGAAGACGACACCGTCGACCGCGCGGTCGACCTCCGCATCAGCTCCGTCCCCACGCTCTACGGCGAGGACATGGTCATCCGCCTCCTCTCGCGACGCACCGGCCTATTCGACCTCAACAAAATCGGCCTCAGCAAAAAAGAGCTCGGCGACGTGAAGCTCATGCTCGACTCGCCCGGCGGACTCATCCTCTGCTGCGGACCCACCGGCTCGGGCAAGACCGCGACCCTCTACGCCGCGCTCGATTACCTCAACGACAACACCAAAAAAATCAACACCATCGAAGACCCCATCGAGTTTGGCATCGATGGCCTGCGCCAATCACAAATCAACAACACCGTCGGCATCCACTTCGCCGAGTTGCTTCGTGGCGTCCTACGTCAGTCGCCCGACATCATCATGATCGGCGAGATCCGCGATAAAGAAACCGCAACCACCGCGGTCCACGCCGCTAACTCCGGCCACATTGTTCTTTCAACGATCCATGCGCCCGTCGCCGCCGCGGCCGTCGAGTCGATGCGCTCGCTTGGCGTGAACAACCACTTCCTCGCCACCGCGCTGCGTGGTGTTATCTCGCAGCGACTGGTCCGCACCCTCGATCCCGAGCGACGCATCGAATACGACATCAGTCATGCGCCGCAGATCTTCGAGCCGATCACGCACCTGCTCGATGGGAACGATGGGAAAACGTTCTACGCACCCGGCGCAAGCGAAGGCCAGACCGGCTACAACGGCCAGACCGGCGTCTTCGAAGTCATGACCATGAACAACGAGCT
>JBGCDC010000442.1:0-5372 GCA_045105055.1 Phycisphaeraceae bacterium
CTCACTCACCAGCACCGGCGTCGGCTTCGGCGAATGGGACCAACGCTAAGGGGCAAGTGTGCCGCAATAATAAGACGTCCGGCACTAATTTCTAATTCGCGGGCACCACGCGGATGCGGGCTTTGTAGCTGCCGGGGGACGAGAAAAGGGGGACGAGAAAAGGGGAGGAGTACATTTAATTAGTGTGTTCGCACACCGTATGCAGGGAAAGGGCCTCTTTGAATCGGCGTGCGGGGGAGCGTTCGTTGGTCAGCGTTGCGGGTGGTGTAGACAACCACGGTTTGTGCGCGCGAGGTTGAGGTTTGGGACTTCATTGAAGTGACAGCGTGATCCGGCGGTGGGACTCTAGACTCAGTGCATAGAGAGGCGCGTGCGCTGGAGCGCACCAATTGTGCGCGCCCCCCATTTCGCATGCACTCTTCCTATAGGATGGTAAAGAACACGTTTGGGGTGACGTCGCAGAGCTTGGGGGCATCATGCCGAGTTGTGGGTGCTAGAATGGTTGAATGCTAGATGAGCTAGTTCAGTCTACGAACGTGTTGGGGGATAGCAAGCGGTTCGCGTCGCAAGTTTATATGTGGCTGGGCGTGATTGTCGTGCTGGCGTTTTTGCTGGCGGGGATCGCGTTGTGGCTTCGGCGGCGTCTGTTTGACGATCGGGATGATCAGCCGCCCATGGGTTTTACGCTCAAGGACTTGCGGGCGATGCATGCCCAGGGGCATCTGAGCGATGAAGAGCTGGCAGCGGCGGAAGAAAAAGCGTTATCGCGCAGTCGCGAACATTATTTAGGCGATGCGGCTGAGGCGGCGGAAGAGGACGAGCCTGAGGATTTGGGGCACTTATCCACCGGTTCTGAAGGTACTGCGGAGGGCGAGACCGAGAACATGGACGACGTCTCCGATAAGAACCCCGACGACGAGCCTAGGGCTTAAATCCCATTTTTTAGCGTGAAAAGTGATCATCTCCTATCGATGCGAATAGGTTTTGGGTTATGATTCTTGGGATGGTTAGCCCGGGTATTTAGGGCTGACTTGGAGAATGATCGGTCACATCTGCCGGAGCGGGCTAAGGGCTGATCTGAATCTGGACGATTGTGTTTGTGGTGACCTAACCGAGCCTTCGGTTTGGGTCCTCGATTTCACTCGGAGGCGACTTTTGTCGCGGTAAAGGCAGATCAATGGCGGATCGCGATGGCACCAACGGACCGGACAGCACCAGCGGCACAACGGGCGAAGGCTTCAAGGGTAAGCGGGTAACCACCTGCTCGTTCTGCGGCAAGAGCTCTCGGGAGGTCGGCCCAATGGTCGAAGGCCCGAATGATGTTTACATCTGCAGCAACTGCACCGAGCTGTGTCAGAATATCTTTAAACAAGAACGACGCCGTGTCCACAGCGGTCGGCCAGCGATGGGCTCGATCCCTTCGCCACGCCAGCTCAAGGAGTTCTTGGACCAATACGTCATCGGGCAGATCACCGCGAAACGCGCACTGTCTGTCGCGGTGCACAACCACTACAAACGGCTCAGTGCTGCGGAAAAAGACACTGCGATCGAGCTAGACAAGTCCAATGTCTTGCTCATCGGCCCAACCGGCTCGGGCAAGACGCTGCTCGCTAAGACCTTGGCACGCACGCTCAACGTCCCCTTCGCCATCGGCGACGCGACGACGCTGACCGAAGCGGGCTACGTCGGCGAAGACGTCGAGAACCTGCTGCTTAAGCTACTACAAGCCGCGGACTATGACCTCGAAGCGGCGCAGCGCGGCATCATCTATATCGATGAGATCGATAAGATCGGCAAGACTTCGCAAAACGTCTCCATCACCCGCGATGTGTCGGGCGAAGGCGTGCAGCAGGCCCTGCTCAAACTACTCGAAGGCACGACTGCGAACGTCCCACCACAAGGCGGCCGTAAGCACCCCGAGCAGCAGTACATCCAGCTCGACACCAGCAACATCCTCTTCATCTGTGCTGGCTCATTCGTCGGCCTCGAAGACATCATCCGTCAACGCAGGGGCCAAAAAGCAATCGGCTTTGGCGCTGAGCAAACGACCGGCAGCAAGATCAAGGACGACGAGGCCGTGCTCCAACATGTCACGCAGGACGACGTCTTGCACTTCGGCATGATCCCCGAGCTGATCGGTCGACTACCTGTGATCACGCCTTTGGATCGGCTCACGCCGGATACATTGGTCCGCATCCTGACCGAGCCGAAGAACGCGGTCGTCCGCCAGTACGAGCACTTCTTCCAAATGGAAGATGCCGAGCTGGAGTTCACTGAAGACGCGCTATTCGCCGTGGCAGAGATGGCGATCAAACGCGACACCGGGGCCCGTGCCCTGCGGTCGGTGATGGAAGGCCTGATGCTCGACCTGATGTACGACCTGCCTGATGCGAACAACAAGGGCATGAAGTACGTAATTGATGCGTCGGCGGTCAAGAACCCTCGGCCACTCAAAGAGCTGGGCCACAGCATCCAGAAAGAGTCGGCCTAGGCTGATAAACCGTCGACAACGCTGGGCAAACACCCAGCCTCGGCGGAAGTGTGACCCTCACAGCCCGCCCATCGGCGGGTTTTTTCATGCCCATCGTAGAAACCCATCCGACGCTTAAAGCGTCCTACAATAGACCAACGCAGTTCAACCAAGACACCACGCAAGAGGTACTCCCCTTGATCCGACCCGGCAAGCTCTCCATCGCAATCAAATCCACGACCGCCGCCGCCCTGCTCCTCGCCGCTTGTGCGCAGGTGCCGCCCGCTAAGGCCCAGCAGCCCGTCGCCGCCGAACGTGCTTTGTCCGCACAGATTGTTGACTTGGCTGAGCGTGGCAAGTTTGCCGAGCTTGCCCACGTCGTTGATACGCTTCCGCCAACGCCTGAGGCGAAGTCGCTTGACGCGACAATCGAGCTCTACCTTGAGCACCTCAAGGGCCGTAAAGCGACGAAGCTCGAAGCACACAACGCGGCGCTCGAAGAAGCCTTCAAGCTGATCGAAGAGGTCAAGCCTGAGGATGCGATGATCAAGATCATCGAAGCACACTCGCTAGCGGAAGACCCCGACAAGCTGCTGACCGAGCCGCGCGTCGCCGAGCTGATCCAGACCGTCGTCGGCAAAGCGGGCAAGGCCCACGCCGCAAACGACTTCGTCGAATCGCTGAGCCTGTACCGCCTGCTCGACCTGCTCTACGAAAAAACGCGCGACTATAAAAAGCAGTACGAGGACGCCGCGACACACGTCCGTGTGCTCCAGCTCTACAACCCCAGCCTCCTGCGTAGTCTCTATAAAGAGCGGGCCAAGCGTCTGGGCAACGAAGACGAACTGGAGCTGTTTGAAGAAGCAGAAAACCAAGAGATCGAAGACTGGACCATCAAGCTCGAAGGTATCCAGACCGCGATGCTCGGCCAAGTCTTCGCACACGCCGCCACACGACACATCGACCGCGACGGCTATGTCGCGCTGGTCCGTGGTGCCGCGACAAGCATGGGCGTCATGATCCAGACCGAGGGCATTGAAGAAACCTTCCCCGGCCTCGCCGACCAGCGCAAGCTCGACGCGATGCAAGGCAAGCTCGACGAAGTCCTCGCCGACCTTGCTCGCCCAGGCCGGAACCTCAACCGTGCCAACGCGATGTCGATCATCGCCGAGATCATGCAGACCAACCTCGAAACGATCGGCCTGCCCGAGACCGTGATCGTCTACGAACTCACGCAGGGTGCAACGACTGAGCTCGACCGTTTCTCCGCGCCGATCTGGCCCGAGGAACTCAAGCAGTTTGCCCGCACGATGTCCGGCAAGTTCGTCGGCATCGGCGTGCAGATCCAGAAGATCGATGGCAAGCTCACCGTCGTCACGCCCCTCGAAGGCACCCCCGCGATGAAGGCCGGGCTCAAGGCCAATGACGTCATCGCAAGAGTCGAAGGCGTCCCCACCGGCTCATGGACCGTCGACAAAGCCGTCCGTGAAATCACCGGACCGGAAAACACCAAGGTCACCATCACCATGCTCCGCGAAGGCAAAGAGCCCTTCGATGTCACCCTCACCCGCAAGCCCATCAACATCGAATCCATCAAAGGCTTTGCCCACCGTGACACCGGCGGCTGGGACTACTGGATCGATCAAGACGCGGGCATCGGCTACATCCGCATGACGCAGTTCCTCCGCCAAACCGCGGACGATATGGACAAAGCCGTTGAGCAAATGAAGCGCGAAGGCAAGGTCAACGCCATCGTCCTCGACCTCCGCTTCAACCCCGGCGGGCTGCTCTCCACCGCCATCGGCGTCGTCGATCGCTTCATCGACAATGGTCGAATCGTGTCCACTGTCAACGCCGAAGGCATCACCACCACCAGCCAATCTGCTTCGCGCCGCAACACCTACAGCGACGACATCGAGCTGGTCATCCTCATCAACCAAGGATCGGCGTCCGCCTCCGAGATCGTCTCCGGCGCACTACAAGACTACGAACGCGCCACCATCCTCGGCGAGAACTCCTACGGCAAGGGCTCGGTCCAAGACATCTTCCCCATCGGCCGAGGCGACGCCCTGTTCAAGTGTACGACCCAGTACTACCAACTGCCCAAGGGCAAAATCATCCACCGAAAGGACGACTCCACCGAATGGGGCATCCAGCCTGACCTGCAAGTGAAGATGACCAACAAAGAAGTCGCCGACTGGCTCGAAGCCCGCCGCGACGCGGACATCCTCATCGCCGAAGAAGACCGCGACCCGGACAACCCGCAGACCGACCCGAAAGACATCCTCAAGGACGGCCTAGACCCACAGCTCGAGGCGGCAGTGCTGCTGCTGAAAGCGAAGCAGTTGAGCAGTCGCGTGGAGTTGGCGCGCAACGCGGAGTGAGTTGGGTCTTGAGTGTTGGGTGTTGGGTGCCACACCGCGTGCCGAAGGCCGCTGTGTGCGAACTGCTCTTGATACATAACAGGGGATTCGCACACAGCGCCCTTCGGGACGCGGTGTGGCACCCGGATAAATGAGGACAAGATCGTATGCGGCATCTATTAATTGTCCTCCTGACTCTCTTCATCATCTCGGGTTGTAAGTCTGCAGAGCACAACGCGGACTCATCAACAGCCGTTGAAGTAGATATAGAAGCAAAAATCGCCCGACTTGATAAAGCATTTCAACGGCGGCAAGAAGTACAAGACGCATTCGAACTCGGCATCGCGAGCGACGTTGTTCTAGATCGAGTGGGCAAGCCGTCTTCGATTGAGAAACAGCCCGTCCAATCCATACCGGAAGTCTGGCGTTACGATATTGATACGGGCGTCTACTGTTTGATCAACTTTGATAACGAAGGCTATGTCATTGGTACATTTTCCAGTGCGTTTGATGATTTGATGGCTGAGTTGGGCATCGAC
>JBGCDC010000443.1:0-4966 GCA_045105055.1 Phycisphaeraceae bacterium
TCAGAGGCGAATGCATCGCCGAAGCAGAAGACCTTGAAAAACAAAAAGATCGCCTAGAAAAATTAAAAGAGAGTATCGCCCAGCAAGAATCCCAATTCGATCACCAAAAATCTCGTGTTGATCAGATCATCAGCAATCACCAGACCAAGTTTAATGAAGAGCAAGCCAGCCGTACCAATCAATTCACGAGCATAACTCAAAAAATAGAGCAGACACACAGGGATGTGTCCATTCAATATGACGAATGGACAGAGGGAAAAGACGCAGAGGTCAAGTCTTTTATTGACGAGCAGGCCGCAGAATCACAAGACTTAATCGATAAGCTTCAGGCCACGCTAGATCACGCCACCAAGCTTGTTGGTCTCATCGGAAACACGGGCATGGCCGGTCATTACCAGAAAATCGCTAATCGTGAATGGTGGTCCGCCACCATCCTGCAAGGCCTAGCCTCAGTATCCTTCATTTGCATGGTGGTAATCGTGGTGATTGTCGTGAAAGATATCACAGCAAACGACTTCACCTGGGAGATCGCGATTTTTCGGGTAGCCATCGCTCTGGTACTCCTGGGACCGGCGATCTACTTCGCGACCGAGTCCAGCAAGCACAGACAGCAAGAGACACGGAACCGAAGGATCGAACTCGAGCTTTCATCCATCCAGACTTATCTCGAAGATCTTCCAGAAGAGAAAACGCACGCCATCATCGAAGAGTTGTCTGCAAAATACTTCGGTACGGCTGACGTGCAGCCTGAGAATGGGAAAGAGGCCAAAGCCCACAGGCTGACCGCGAAAGAACTTACGGATCTGATCGCAGCCATTGCTAAGCTTAAACCCTAGCAGGGTATCGAGACTTATGGCCGGATCGGAATCGAACGACCGATATATTTACTATTGAAAAAATATGTTTTCAATAGTAAATAAGCGTGCTATCCTCGGACAACGAAAGGCTCATGGATGAGCGATCAGCTAACCACGACGCAACCTCAAAATCGAATACTCACGGCTGAGCAGTTCCATCAGCTCGCCGAAGTGCCCGCCGTCATTGAATGGCTGGCCAACTTCACATCAAAAGGCACACGCCGGGTCTACCGCGATTGCATCGCTCAGTTCAACGCGTTCGTCGGGATCACCAGACCGGACGAGTACCGATCCGTTACCAAGGCGCACGTCATCGCCTGGCGTGATGCACTCATCGAGGCCGCAGACGCACCAGCGACCGTCCGGCGCAAGCTCTCGGCTCTCTCGTCGCTGTTCAGTTACCTGGCCAACAAAAACGCTGTGGAGATCAACCCAGTATCAGGTGTGAAACGCCCATCAGTTGAATCCAACATCGGAAAGACTAACCCGCTATCTGACGACCAGGCCAAGCGGCTGCTTGCCGCGCCCGAAGGCGACGGTATCAAAGCGATCCGCGATCGAGCCATTCTCACCGCTCATCTTTACCAGGGCATTCGGCGCGATGAGCTGGCCCGTCTCGATGTGAGATCTCGCGTTGAACGTCGCGGCATCAAGCACCTAGCCGTCCTGGGCAAGGGTGAGAAGCTTCGCTATATCCCCGAGCATCCGGCCGTGACCGAGGCCGTCGAAGACTACCTCGCGGCCGCTGGCCACGGTGATGATCCCACCGCGCCACTGTTCCAGCCGGTGAAGAACAACACTACCAACGAGCTTGAAAAACACCTCACCGGCGACGGTCTTTACAAGATCGTCAAGTCCTACGCGGCAGCGGCCGGGATCAATCCTGATGCCGTACATCCCCACGCGTTCCGCACGACGGCCGCGACCAACGCCATCGAGAACGACGCACCGCTTAACCGAGTGCAAGGGTTTCTAGGTCACGCCAACATCAGCACGACCAGGCTGTACGACCACTCAAAAGAACGGCCGCAGGATTCGGCCGTGCATCACGTCAGGTATTGAACACAGTGGCCGAGTATTCGCACGTCTGCCATGACCGTTGGCATGATTCGCAATCTTGATGGGTCGTACGCCTTACTATTGTGGTATGACCGAGTACAAGCCCCCAGCATCGATCGCCATGGTGACGGAAAAAGCCGTGCGATCTGCTTACAAGAATAGTTCGCCCAAGCAGCGGTATCGCCTTCAGTGGGGTGTAGCTACGCCCTATGAGCGGAACGGTGTATGGATTAGTCTAGCCGTTCTTATTGGATGTGCTGCTTCTATTTTCTTCATTTCATGGATGATCGCTTACATGGTTTTCTTGTGTGCGATAGGCCTTCTAGGCTATTGCTTTGGGGCCACCGAGCGCAGAGCATTCGGCCGTCATTTTCAAGCTTATGGTGACATGCTCGACACCCACATCAGCGAACCATCACGGCTTCGATACCTACAGTTCATAGAAGAGGTCCGTTCGTCGGATCAGGTCCGCGTAGAACACCTGGACCGCCTGATCACAGCGATCGAAGCAAGGGTCAGCTACAGGGATTATTTCTTCCGTCGATACCCGGTGCTCACTATCGTGTCGGCTGTCATTGTCATGCTGGTAACTTCGGGCCTCGCACAGCCGATGTTCTGGCAAACATTTCTCGGATTACAGCTCATTGCTATTACAGTCATGCTTTGGATCATCGCGTTGATCATCGGCCGTCAGTGGCGAGCATTGCGCCCGACGCCGGAAGCTCAAGAGCGTGAGCTGCTCGCGTTCCTTCATCTGGCAGTGATCGACCTTTCGGACGATGAACCCATCGATGCTTAGACGGGACCGCCTGTTGCTTGGCACCTCGATAAACCCCAATAACAAACTACCCCGCGAGCGTTTGCTCAGCGGGGCAGCTTCCGGGGGCGTTGTTGTCTGTGTGATGACAGGCCTGGCCGTGCGGCCAAGCGTTGTGGCGCGTGCCGAGGGGCCGGAAGCGTCACCTGTCGCCTATCGTCTTTTCTTCCTATTGACCGGCCTTAAGGTCCGATATTAGGGCTGGCCAAGTCCGTGCTGTTATACCTTGTTTTCCAAGGAAAAACCGCCCTACCGGCGGTCCTATATTGGCCCTTATGTATAAGTAGGCGGTAGGGTGAGAGGTGGCTTTGGTCCGCCACTGATTCGCATGTGTGTTGTGCGCGATTCTGTAGACCACACGGGACTTCAAAGGTCAGGGTTGGCCACGCCACGAATCATCTTCACGGTGATAATAGAACACTTCATCCTCGACGGGAGGCTCTAACCCATCCGGATCTACCATACGAACTTTGAATCGAGCGATTAGCGGCACTGCCAAGTTCTCGCTGTCGATCGTGATCTCAGGGCCTGAGTAATGGATTCGGGCGATCGGCCCGCCATTGGCCGTAGGATGCTCAAGAACCCACTTCCCCTTGCCCAGTTGTTTCCAACTCACTCGATCGCCATGCTCGCCATATGCCTGTGTCAGACTTACGGCACGGTCTTTTTTTTCTTTTACAAAACGGCGTACTATCTCAATCACCGCAGCTTCGGCTTCTCGCTTCTTTATCGGTTTTGGACGAATCAAGGGCAATAGCCCTTCGTCTTCAGCTTCATTAGCTCGATTGGCGTCTTTCTCGATTACCAATTTCATCTTAACCTGATCCCAAACTGTCTTATCTCGTGTATTGTGCCACCACTGCTTTAATTGATCATTTATCTGCTCACGGGCCTCCCAGCTGAGATCATCCATTGCTTGAAGCCCCGCCAGCTTTGGAAGCGATACATTAAGCATGAGATAATTGAGATGGAAATTCCAAACCTGGGGATCTCGCGTTTCGGATGCAATTTCGCGGGCGATCTGATCAAGCCGCATATCCACTTCTTCGCGGAACCATTTAGTTTTGTTAACTTCTAATAACTTCTTAATGCTGCTGGGATATTTCTTCCCTACAACCGTAACAATCTCATCCAAATCAATGTCAACGCCAACCACATAAACGGCTAAATGGGGACCGGACATCCATGCTGCCGCCACTAAGCCATCAGAATCTTTTGGACTGACGTAAGAAAAAATCTTTCCCGTGGGTGTTTGTGCCTGCGTGTAAAGAGGCGCGTGAATAATTGGTCTCAACATGTCATGAAAGTTTATTTCATGAGGTGCAGTGTCATAAAGTCTCATCGACCATGAATGGCCCCCATCAATCTTCTCAAACTCTTGCTTAACAAAGCCAACCCTGTCCTTCTCACCCATTCCCGGATAATACATGACACCAGTACGGTCCACTGGGCTCACAATCGTATCCGTAACTCGATAGATATTAGGGTCTACATCAAGCGGCAAAACATCTTTATGTTCTTTAATCCATTTAGCTTCCATGCGGATCACGTCATATCCGCGTTTAATACTGTAAAGCCGAAGTTCTTGGAATTCGTCGTCGGGGTCCGAATCGACAAGCTCCACCCTAATAATATCTTCAGGTACTTCACTCTTTTTGTACATATCTTGATATTCGCGTAATGTCTTATCACCCTTCATCGGGTAATCAAGATATTCGAGGTGGTCCCGGCCGCGTTCTTCCTCAGTGAGTGGCCTTTCATATACAACACCGACCACCTCTGTCGCCATTACAAATTCGGAGACAAATATGCATACAATAAAAATCAAAAACCAACATATAGTTTTGCTCGATTTAATAATCATCATTCGTAGCCCTCACTTTACTGAGAATATCCACCAGCACATCGGGTAGTTGATAACTACGTAGGAAGCCGTCGGCTGGCGTGTTTGCCGCCGTGTAAGCATCAAAGGCATCATGTACGAATTGTGGATTTGTCTTACCCGCCGGTCGGACTAATGCGCCGCCTGGCATGTGGAACATCATCGGTACATAAGATTCAGCTTCAGTGGGGCCGCCATGCCAACCATTAAAACCATCGCCAGCATTGATTGCAAGAAATCCTTCTTCACCGTTCATAACGGTAATAATATCTCCTGTACGACTTCCGGCCGAAAATTTATGATTCATATCATCGAGCCGAGCTGCAAATGCTGGCCAATCAACTGGGTTCC